>NZ_SZXD01000024.1:0-237888 GCF_005281115.1 Citrobacter sp. wls710 | reverse complement strand
CGCCGGGGGCCAGATATGAAAACGGGCAACTACACTATGTGGTCCGTGACCATATGGGTACACCGAGAGAACTGCTGACGGAAACCGGCGAAGTGGTCCGGGCGCAGAAGCTGAGCGTGTGGGGTAAGGCGGAGCAGTATCGCTTCGGCGGACTAAGCGCGGCTAATGATGATGATACGGCACCGCACTGTCCGTGGCGCTTTGCGGGGCAGTATGCGGATGAAGAATCCAGATTGCACTATAACCGATTTCGGTACTATGATGCAGAGACGGGACAGTATGTTTCGCCGGATCCGATAGGGCTACGTGGGGGAATAAACAGTTATGTGTATGTACCTAATCCGCTGAGTTGGATTGATCCATTAGGGCTGTGTAGAACGGGTCCAAATGAAAATACAGGTCAAGGCTATCATAATGAAACTTATGCTCCAAAACCAGTAAAACCCAAAGATGCGGTAGATGGATGGGATGAGTTCCTCGGGCCTGGCCCACATACAAATATCCATCCAAGGACAGGACTTCCTGACCCAGACAGAATAGTTTCAGCGGATGGTACGCGAAGTATTCGTTACGGTAATCATGAAATGAATAGTGGACCAACTAAACATCATTATCATGAAGAAACTTGGACATATGATCCTGTCAATAATGTAATGAATGTCGATAATAGTGTTGTGAGGGTGCCTTTCCCAAAATGAAAAATATAACCTTAACTGAATTTGATGGCTCATTTGTGAAATTCCAAACCAATATAGGTAATGGTGTTGCAATTTGGTGTGGTGATGAATCACCTCCGGAATTTTGCTATGACTCAGAGCTGGACATAGACGATTCGTTCCAGTGGGGAGTTAATATATCTCATGTAAATGAAAGCAAAACTAGCATTGAAATAGTTGATGGCAAAGTGGTTTTTACTGCAAAAATATTATCGTATGAAGAAGATGGAATATTAACCATTTCACTAGATGAAGATGTAATTTTCATTGAGGTGTCACAAACTTCTATTATGAATGGCTATGTTTTATTTTCTACAACGCCTAATAATATTAAATTATATCCAGTTGTACTATGATTAACCCACTGAGATAATCCCATACCCCCTATTTTTATAAGATGGCACAATTGTCTAGGCTGGTAAGCAGCAACTCTGGGGCCGTGAAGAAGGCCAAAACCGAGAAGACGCCCCCACCTGCCACCTGTGCGTTCCGAGGCAGTATGAGGATGAAGAATCAGGGTTGCACTATAACCGGTTCCGGTACTATGATGCAGAGACGGGGCAGTATGTTTCGCCGGACCCGATAGTATTAGACGGTGGCATAAATTCTTATAGTAATGTTAGTAATCCGATAAAATACATTGACCCATTAGGGCTTCAAGCGATAAACGCTTCATTATCGGGAGGAAGTTATGCTTCGAGTTCAGCGCAAGGTGCATTGCTGCTTACACAGTATTATAGTACAGCAGAAAACGCAAATGATGTTATAGACAGATGTTATAGACAGTTTAAAAAACACAGGAAAACTACCTAGTAATTATGTAACAAAAGCGCAAGCACAAGCGGCTGGATGGTCTAAAGGGAAAGCGTTAGGGAATTATGTTCCTGGAGGGCAAATTGGTGGGGATATTTTTGCAAACAGTACAGGTATTGTTCCAGATGCACCAGGGAGAATATGGTATGAAGCTGATATAGGACTGAATAGTCAAATGTCGCGAGCGAAACAACCCGGAACAAGATTATTATATTCTAGTGATGGGTTAACTTATATAACATCAGATCATTATGATACAGCACAAGAACTGGGGCGTTGGCACTGTTAACAAAGGTGAACATTGTGAAAAAAATAATATTAGATGGGAACATCCAAAGAAATCCAATTGACATATATAAATTATTTTCAAATGAATTTGATTTTGGCCCGTATTTTGGTAATAATCCAGATGCTTTATTTGATTTTATGACACCAATTGATTCGGATGATAAACCAGTAGTTATATATTGGTACAATAGCGAAGTATTTAAATGCCATTACCCAAAAGAATTTGAACAACTCATTTTTGTATTTAATAAAATTTGCGACTTCGAAAACAAAGATAAAGAGGAATTCCAATTTAACATATTATAATTACTAATAAAGCTGTTCGCAGAGAAAATAAATGTATGTGTTTGGAAGATTACCTCCTGACTCTAAAATAAGGCCAAAGAGCAGTATTGTCGGTGCCACCGGAGAATGCTGACACTTACACCCTGGATGCCGCAGGTCAGCGCACCGCCACACACTATCCTGACAACCATATTATCCGTGAATATTATGACAGCGGTGACCGGCTTCTTCAGCGACAGGTAAGGCAACGGCGGGAGGAAGCGGAGCAGATAATCTCCACCACCGACTTCCGTTATGATGCGGAATTTCACCTTATCAGCGCCTGTACCCCGGATTCACGGGTGGAATTTGAGTACGATGCTGATGGTCAGGTTATCGCTGAAACCCTTAACGGTCGCCGGGTGGCGCACCGCTACGACCCACTGAGCGGCAGACCTGTCGCCTGGCAACTGGATGACGTGGCGGTGCAGTTCACCCTCGGCGTGATGGGCCGGATGACCCACTGGCAGATTAATGACCACCTCCCCCTCCAGTTCAGCCACGATGCGCTGGGCCGGGTAATAAAACCTGGCTGTTCCACTACGATGAACACGGCAGCCTGCGGGAGATGACCGATCCGCAGGGGCGGCATTGCCACTGGCATTACGGTGATCACGGAGAAGTATTACGACAGGCACTGCCGGATGGTGAGACCTGGCATTCCGGAAAGACAAGATTATTATCCTTAAAGCGTGGTAGCGCCTTTAACAAAGCCACCGCAGCGTCAGATAAAGGAACTCGATGCTTTTTACTGGCCTTCATTCTTTCCGCCGGGATACCCCATGTTTTAGCCTTCAAATCAATTTCACCCCATTCAGCGCCACGAATTTCCCCTGAACGGGCAACAGTCAGGATAGAGAACTCCAGAGCGCGGGCTAAAATCCCCGTTCTTGTACGAAGTTCTGTCATAAACATCCCCATCTCGCCATATGGCAGCGCAGCATGATGTTTTTTATTCTGTACCTTGCCTGGCATTGGCGAATATACACCTACTGAACCTTATTCAGACATAAATATGGGCCCCCTCACCGCCATATTTTAAGAAGAGCTCGTATGCAAGTACGGGCTTTTTTTTCGCATATTGCACGTCTGCGGAGGGATGAGAAGCCCCGACCGGGGTTCAGCTACTGTATACAGCCAGGATTAAACGCAGCACGGTAAAGAAACGGCCCCTCTCACCACTGGCAAGAGGGGCCGTTCGTTATGACCGGCTGTCGATTATGCGCCTACAGGCACATCATGCGCGGTGTTTTGCAGCACCGGTCCGGTATATTTCTCGATCTGCAACTGTGACATCTGCCCGCAGTTCCCCTGCGCCAGGCTGGAGGAACCGACGTCAAAGGTCAGACAGTTGACGTTACCGTTCTTACACAGCGAACCAGGCTGTGACGGATCGGCCGGGTCAAACCACGCCCCTTCGCTGATTCGCACCACCCCTTCACGGACGTTATCAGTGATCACCGCCCCTACTAGGATCTGCCCGCGATCGTTAAAGGCGCGAACCAGATCGCCCGCACTAATACCGCGAGCGGCCGCATCCTTCGGATGGATCCAGATAGCCTCACGGTCGGCTACCGCATACTTCTTACGCAGCGGCGTGTTGTCGAGCTGAGAGTGTAGACGGTTAATCGGGTGACCGGTATTCAGCGACAGCGGGTATTTCGCTGCTTCCGGCCCGCGATACCACTCGTGAGGCGGCATCCAGGTCGGGATCGCTTTACAGTCCTCGTAGCCCATTTTGGCAATGGCATCGGAATAGATTTCGATTTTGCCGGACGGCGTACCCAGCGGATTAAGCAGCGGATTCTCGCGGAAATCAGCAAAGCGTACCCACTGTTTATTCTCTTCCGGAATCGGGAAGCGAATGTAGTTGTTGGACGCCCAGAACATATCAAACGGCGGCAGCGCCACGCGTGCGTTACGCGCCTGGGCTTTCATGTCGTCATACATGCCTTTTAACCATAACATCTCATCTTTACCTTCGGTAAAGGCGTCGTGTACGCCGAGGATCTCGGCAATACCGGCAAAGACGTCAAAGTCATTTTTCGCTTCATGCTGTGGCGGCACACACTGGCGTAGCGAGAAGACGTAGAGCTGCGAGTAGTCGCCGCCCATGTCCAGGTCATTACGTTCATAGGTCGTGGTGACCGGCAGCACGATGTCGGCATGTTTGGCCGTTGCCGTCCAGTAAGGTTCGTTGACGACCACGGTCTCCGGGTTCTGCCAGGCTTTGACCAGGTTATTGGTATCCTGATGCTGGTGGAAGGTATTCCCCCCCGCCACGTAGACCATTTTAATATCCGGGTAGGTCACTTTCGTGCCGTTATAATCAATGGTCTTGCCAGGGTTCGCCAGCGCATCGGCAATGCGCGCCACTGGGAACGGTGTAATATCTTTTGCCGCCGGAGAGGTTGGGCTACCCGCCGAGATCCCGGCGAGAATGCCGCCGCGCGCGGTCGGGCTACCGCCAGAAGAGTAGTGATAGCTAAAGCCGAAGCCGCCGCCAGGCAGGCCAATCTGCCCCAGCATCGACGCCAGCGTCACCATCATCCAGTGCGCCTGTTCACCGTGGTGCTGGCGCTGAATGCCCCAACCGCCCATGATCATGGTGCGATGTTTTGCCATATCGCGCGCCAGCTGTTTGATCACCTCGGCATCAACACCGCTGATGTCCGCCGCCCAATTGGCGTCTTTCACAATACCGTCGTCCTGACCGGTCAGGTAGGCTTCAAACTTATCGAAGCCGACGGTATAGGTTTTCAGGAAGTCAGCGTTATGTAGTTTTTCCACCAACAGCGTATGGGCAATCCCCGCCATCAGCGCACAGTCGGTATAGCTGTGCGGGCCAATCCACTCGGCACCCAGCATACGGGCGCTGTCGCTGTGCACCGGATCGATACAGATCATCCGGGTGCCTTTTTTCTTCAGCGCTTCAAAACCAGTCTGGCTGACGTGATCCGGCAGGTTCCAGCTGTTTTTAAGCGTGATCATAGGGTTACAGCCAATCATCACCACCAGCTCGGTGTTTTCAATGACGTTCGGCCATGCGGTCTGCTGCTCATAAACCTCAACAGAGCCCACTACATGCGGCATTATTACCTGTGCGGCACCGGTCGAATAGTCGCCGGAGTAGCCGACAAAACCGCCTGCCAGGTTCATCATGCGCTGCAGTAGCGTTCTTGGGTTGTGGAACATCCCCACGCTTTTCCAGCCATAAGAGCCCGCATAGATAGAGGACGGTCCGTGCTCTTTCTGCAGACGGCTGATTTCACCGGCCACCAGATGCAGCGCCTTATCCCAGCTCACGCGCACCCACTCATCGCGGCCACGCAGCTCAGGTTTACAGTCTTTCGCGCCGCCTTCCAGCCAGCTTTTACGCACCATCGGGTACTTAATGCGGTTTTCGGCATACACCTGATAGGGTGCCATGGTAATCAGTTCGTTCGGATACGGATCGTCTTTCACCGGGCGAACGTCAACCATTTTGCCATCACGGACGATCGCTTCAAACGCGCCCCAGTGGGCACCGGTCAGAATGCCGCTTTCCGCCTGGCGCAGCGCTACAAACTGCGGCAGCGCCTGGCTTATCGCTTCGGCCAGCGCCGAGCGTGGCCACATTCCCGCCAGCAGAGGTGCCGCCATTAAAGCTCCGGCACCGGCCAGAAAACGGCGACGAGTCAGATTCATACCTGCTTCCTGGCTCTGCTCCGCCATGTCATGGTCATTATTCTTTTTCATCATGGCTCCTTATTTTTTGTCCTGATCGGCTGCTGCGGGCATGTCGCTCGCGTGTTTTTGTACGTACTGGGTCAGAAGACGAACCTGTTCCTGCGTCAGCGACGTACGACCGGACATGCCTTTAACCACCCCAATCCACTGGTTGGCATTAAAGCGATTCAACTCGGTAAGACCGTGGCAACCGGTACAGTTGTTAGCCATGAGATCGGAAGCGTAGCTCCAGATTTTTTGTTGATCGCCAATCAGACTTTTCGCCGGCAGCCAGACCTGCAGATCGACTTCATGCCAGACCTGTTTCGTCTCTTCATCGGTTACCGTACTGTTCACTTTCAGCGCTTTACGCGCTTCCTCGCCCAGCAGGGCGCTCATGATGCGTTTACCACGCGCGGCGTAGAATGCCTCGGTGACGCCATCCTGCTGCCAGCCTTTGACATCAGCCAGGACCATATCACCGTCACGTTTCACTACCTGCACTTCGGTGGAAGCCATCAGGTTACCATCGTTATGATCGGCGGTTTTCTCACTGAGCCAGAACGGTTGGGTTTGAATGGTGTACAGCGTGGTCGCCGTTGCCGGCGTTTTCGCTGCCGCATTCGCCAGTTCGCTCGCCCCTGCTGCCGCCAGGTCACTCATGTTCGGCAGAATGTGCGCGACGCCTTTATGACAATCGATACAGGTTTGACCCTCTTTGATCGCCACCGGGTGCTGCTTACGGGCTTCAGGGGTTTGCGCCAGAATATCCATCGCTTTGTAGTCGTGGCAGGAACGACAGGTTGCCGAGTCGTTCTTCTTCAACCCATCCCACACGCTCTGGGCCATCGCGAGCTTATGCGCCTCGTATTTTTCTGGGGTATCGATTTTGCCGGTCATTTCACCCCAGACATCTTTCAGGGCGCCAATTTTGGTCAGCATATAATCGATCGGCTGGTGGGGAACGTGGCAATCGGCACACTCGGCGCGAATACCTTTATTGTTCTGGAAATGCACACTGCCCTGATATTCCGCCAGAGGTTGTTGCATGGTATGACACGACACGCAGAATTCGGTATCGCTGGTTTTATGCATGATAGTTGCCGTACCCGCCAGCAGCACGACACCAATAATGATCCCAACCAGCAGGGCGATAAATATAATTTTTCGCCTACCTGAACGTTCCAGTGAAAGTTTTCTCATCTTATTATTTAACCCTTTTCCTAAAATAAAGACGCAATAGTCCTTGCCACATGACAATCGCTATATAAAAATATTTATAGCGATTACCGTCATCTTCTAATCCAACAATGCTTATGGAAGTTTGATTCTGCGGGCTAATCATCAGAGGTTGATTAGCCGATAATTTCAGCGTGGTATCACATTGCAAATCGAGCAAACCTTCGTGCAAATGTTGATATATTTTGATTATTTCAGTGTAGCGATTTGTTCTTTTTTCGCGCGGTCGATACTACGAATAATGATCTCTCGTTGGCTATCGTCCGGCGGTAACAGTTTCAGCATCAGTTGCCATGCCGCTATCGCTTTATCATATTGTTGATGCTCAAAGGCGTTAAACGCCACAAGGCTGAGCACCCGTACATCGTTATGGTTATTTTTGAGCAACGTATCAAGCAACTGCTGGGCTTCACGGCTATCATTCGGATCCGTAGAGTGCAGCAATGCTTCGGTGTAGCCCAGCTGCGCATCCGCATTTCCCGGCGCCAACTGTCGCGCTTTATCAAACGCCTGTAACGCAGCCCCGGGGTTGTTCAGCACCAGTTGTAGCCTGCCGAGCATCGTCCAGCTTAGCTGGTCTGCCGGATATTGTTGCAGACGGGTACGTAGCCCCAGCGCCAGGCGAAACAGCTCTTCTTCCGACAGCGGTTTCCCCTGGGGATCCATCACGCGCTGCATCAGTTGCGGCGTTTGTTGCACGACCTGCTGCCACTCAATTACACGGGGGACGTAACTCGTTCGGACGAATACCCCTACGCATAAAGAGGTTAGTATAATAACCCCGAGAATATACACCCAATAGCTACTATTTTTGTTATCCGTTTTTGGCGACTCAGGCAAATCTTCCAATAAATTCAAGCGTAAATCGTCAACCAACTGCTGTTGCTGAGCCGCATTTACCGGAGAAATGTCTTCATCAAGCTCCTGAAGACGCGCACGAAAAATCATATGATTCATCGTGTTACGATCAACGCGCTGTCTGCCTGACCAGGGAATGAACAGCAATGCCGCCGTCCCCAGCAGTAAAATTATCATGATGAGAAAAGCGACGATCATTTCAGGGTCCTTTTGTTTTCATCGAGAAGCGCTTGCAAACGCGCCTGCTCATGCGGACTGAGTTCCGTTTCCTGCGCGGCCCGCGGGCGACGGCTTAAACGGAAAATGACCAGCGCGCCGCCCAGAACAAAACAGGCGGGGAGCAGCCAGAGGATCAGCGTAGCCAACGTTACCGGCGGTTCATAGGTGACGAAGTTACCGTAGCGCGCCACCATATAATCGGTAATTTGCTGATTGCTTTGCCCCTCCTCCATCAGTTGCCAGACTTTTTTACGCATATCGGCGGCAATCATCGAATTGGAGTCGGCAATACTGTTGTTTTGGCATTTCGGGCAGCGCAGTTGCGCGGTCAGTTGGCGGAACTGCTGCTCCTGAGCCTCATTTTTAAACGGATAAGTGTCAATCGCCGCCAGCGCCTGAAACGATAGCAACGCTGTCAGCAACGTCATTAGCAAAAACCTCACGCGCTGCCCTCCCGACTGTATTTATTCCACAACGGCAGAATTTCCTGCTGCCATACCTGTTCGTTCAGATCGCCCGCATGGCGGTAGCGAATAATGCCTTTGCCATCGATAAGGAAGGTTTCCGGCGCACCGTAGACACCGAGATCCAATCCCAGCATACCGTCACCATCAAACACTCCCTGCGCGTACGGATTACCCAGCTCGTGCAGCCAGTCCAACGCCTTCTGGCGATCGTCTTTATAGTTAATGCCCACGATGCGAATGCCCTGCGCCGCAAGGGAACGCAGGTATTGGTGCTCCGCGCGGCAGGTTGGGCACCAGGTCGCCCAGACGTTAAGCAGCACCGGCTTCCCGTTGATAATACTGGACGCGTCCAGCATCACATCAGGCTTCTCCAGCGATGCCAGATGAAACGCGGGGAGCGGTTTGCCAACCAGCGCCGACTCCAGCGCCGTTGGGTCATCGCCGTCGCTATTGCGCAGCAGTTGCCACATCAGCGCCGCCACCAGAACCAGAAAGATAACCAGCGGCAGATAAAGGACTTTGCGGTTCATTGTGCGTTCTCCGGCAGCGATTTACGCAAGCGGTAGCGCGGGTCCAGAATGCATAATACGCCGCCAAGCGCCATTAACATTCCGCCAAACCAGATCCAGCGAACAAACGGTTTGTAGTACAGGCGCACCGCCCAACTGCCATCATCCAGTTCTTCACCCAGCGCGGCATACAGATCGCGCACCAGCCCGCCGTCGATGGCGGCCTCGGTCATCTCCATCCGGCTGCTGCTGTAGACGCGTTTTTCTGCCCGCAGGGTGCTGATGTGTTGTCCGTCCTGCGAGACGTCAATCACCGCTTCGCCGCCAAAATAGTTCGGGCCGGTAATGTCCTGAACGTCGCGGAAGACAAAGTGATATTGATGAATATCGGCGCTATCACCCGGCTTCATACGCACATCGCGCTCAATGCTATAGTTCTGGCTAAAGGCGATGCCAATCACCGTCACCACCAGCCCGACATGCCCAGCCACCATCCCCCAGTGGCTGCGCCCCAGGCGAGTTAGCCCGCGCCAGAAGGTATGGCGATCGGTCGCGCGTTCCACTACCTCCATCACTGTCAGAACCAACGCCCACAGCGACATCAGCAGACCAAGCACGGTCATCGCCTTAATACGGTCCTGCATCAGCCACGGCAGCACCACTGCCAGCACAATCGACACCAGCGCCGCAACCAGCAGCCGCTTACGCAGCTTATGCAATTCATCGCGCCGCCAGCGTACCAGCGGCCCAATCCCCAGCAACAGCGAGAAGGGAATCATCAGCACGATAAACAGCGAATTAAAGAATGGTTCACCGATTGAGATACTACCCAGCCCCAATAATTTATGAATCAGCGGCAGTAGTGTGCCCAACAGCACCACCAACATCGCGGCGATCAGCAGGACGTTATTCCCCAACAGCATCGACTCGCGCGACCACAGCTCATGCCGTACCCGAGAGCGCACCTTCCCGCCTTTAATGGCAAACAACAGCAGCGAACCGCCGATGGTGATCACCAGCAGCGCCAAAATAAACAGGCCGCGCGTCGGATCAGAGGCGAATGAGTGCACAGAAATGAGTACCCCGGAACGCACCAGGAAGGTGCCAAGCAGGCAGAGCGAGAAGGCGAGGATTGCCAGCAGCACGGTCCAGGATTTGAAGCTACCCCGCTTCTCCGTTACAGACAGTGAGTGAATCAGTGCCGTTCCGGCCAGCCACGGCATCAGCGAGGCATTTTCGACTGGATCCCAGAACCACCAACCGCCCCAGCCCAGCTCGTAGTATGCCCAGGCAGAACCCAACACGATGCCCACCGTCAGGAAGCTCCACGCCGCCAGCGTCCACGGACGCGACCAGCGCGCCCAGGCGCTGTCCAGACGCCCGGTCATGAGCGAAGCGATGGCAAAAGCAAAGGCGACGGAAAAGCCCACGTAACCCATGTACAACATCGGTGGATGAAAAATCAGACCAATATCCTGCAGCATCGGATTCAGGTCGCGGCCTTCGATCGGAAAGTCCGGCAGCGTGCGTACAAACGGGTTCGAGGTCAGCAGGATGAACACCAGAAAGCAAAAGGAGATCATCCCCATCACCGCCAGCACGCGGGATGATGCTTCCAGGGGAATGTTGCGGCTCAGCGCCGCCACTGCAAAGGTCCAGCCGCTCATCAGGAGCACCCAAAGCAGCAGCGACCCTTCGTGCGCCCCCCAGGTAGCCGCCACGCGATACCATACCGGCAGCAGCGTATTCGAGTTGCTGGCGACATACTGAACGGTGAAATCATTCACCACAAAAGCGTAAACCAGTATCAGGAATGACCCGAGGATCGCCGCAAACATGGCGAATGACAGCGGTTTCGCCAGTGCCATCATCCGCGTATCCTGGCGCATCGCACCCCAGGTCGGATACAGCCCGAGCAGGCAGGAAATACCCAGCGCCAGACACAGCAGAAAATGCCCAATTTCAGGGATCATTGCGCGGCTCCTTGTTGATTTCCGGCAGGGTGATGATTTTCGTCCATCGCCTCTTTAATCTCCGGAGGGGTATAGTTTTCATCGTGTTTCGCCAACACCTCTTTGGCACGGATATGGGTGCCGTCTTGCAGCGTTCCCTGTGCCACCACACCCTGCCCTTCTCTGAACAGCGCTGGCAGGATCCCTGTATAGCTCACCTCTACCACGCCGCGCGCATCGTAGAGCTTAAAGGTCACGTCCAGCGTTTTATCGTCACGCTTCACGCTGCCGGGCATCACCATGCCGCCAATGCGCAGGCGCTGTCCCGGCTCCGGCTTCTGGCCATTTTCCCGCTTGCCGTAAATGATTTCCCCCGGCGTATAGAAGAGATCGATATTGGCGCTGAGCGCATACATCACCAGTCCGACCGTCAGCGCCAGTCCTCCCAACACGCTACAGGCAAGCCAGAGTCGTACCTTACGCCGCGGATTCACAACGCCTCTCCTTTTTTACGCGCCGCCTGCATCCGGCGCTCGCGCGCCATCTGACGCTGAACGTCAGCCAGCAGCGCCCTGCGCTGCCAGCATGCATGCCAGACCACAATCAGCAGCGAGAACGCCGTCACGGCAACTGCCAGCCAGACATAAAAGGCGTAGCCGCCCATCTGCCAGAAATCACTCCAGGAGTGGAAAGCGCTCGTCATGAATTAACCTCGTTTTTGCGCCCGGAAACCAGCTGCGCCACCCATGGGCGGCGACGTTCCTGCAGCAGAATCAAATTACGCATACGCATTAATGTCAGAGTAATAAAAAGGAATAAGAAGCCGAAAATCGTTAAACGCAACGGCATACGCATAGATGGGTCGATGGTTTTCTGCATATTGGTCGACCCCTGATGCAGGGTGTTCCACCATTCAACGGAAAAATGAATAATCGGCAAATTGACCACCCCGACCAGAACGAGGATCCCGGCGGCGCGCCCGGCCAGGCGGCGGTCATCAAAGGCGTGATACAAGCCAATCACGCCGACATATAAGAACAGCAGCACCAGCTCGGAAGTCAGACGCGCATCCCACACCCACCAGGTGCCCCACATTGGTTTGCCCCAGGCAGAACCAGTGACCAGCGCGATGAAGGTATAGACAGCGCCGGGAAACGCCATCGCCATCACCGCGTTGTCCGCCATTTTCATTTGCCAAATCAGGCCCACAAAGGCAGTCACCGCCATCGAGCCATAAATCCCCATCGACCAGATAGCCGCGGGCACATGCAGATACATGATGCGATAGCTTTCGCCCTGCTGATAATCCGCTGGGGCGTAGACAAAGCCCCAGATACAGCCCACCACCAGAAACAGCGCGCTCAGGATAGCCATTGCCGGAATAAATCGCCCGCAGACCTTATACAACCGCTCTGGAATGGCGAGTTGGTGTAACGCTTTCCACATTTTTTCTTTGCCTCATATTCCCGCAGATGACGGGAGTTATTGCACGCTGATTCGTAACGCTGCCGCAGTGGCGAACGGACTTAAGGTGGCGCTTCCTGCCAGGAAGGCCCCGAGGATCGCCAGATAGCCGTCAACCGGCAGCAGCATCTGCGCCGCGCCCACGGCGGCGGTCGCAAAAATTAATAAAGGGATCATCAACGGCAGCACCAGCAGGCTGAGCAATACGCCGCCGCGCCGCAATCCGACGGTCAGCCCGACGCCAATCGCACCAATAAAACTGAGCGTGGGCGTACCCAACAATAGCGTAAGCGCCAGCACTTGCCACTCCGCAACGGAGAGGCCAAACAGCGTGGCGATAAGCGGAGAGATGATTAACAGCGGTAGCCCGGAAACCACCCAGTGCGCGGCGACTTTCGCCAGCACCACCAGCGAAAGCGGGACTGGCATCAGCATCATCTGCTGCAACGAACCGTCCAGCCAGTCATCACGAAACAGCCGATCCATTGCCAGCAGTGAGGAGAGTAGCGCCGCTACCCAGACGATGCCGGGGGCAATTTGCCGCAGCAGCTGTGGCTCAGGGCCAATACTGAGTGGAAACAGCGTGACGATAATCAGGAAGAACCACAGCGGGTTGATAATTTCGGCAAAGTTACGAAAGGCAAGGCGCAGGTCGCGCCAGAAAATCTGCGCGATCATGCCACAGCCGCCTCATATTCATTGAGCGTAATGGTGCGCAACGGGACGCACAGAGGCCGTAAAGGTTGATGGGTTGTCAGAATGACCGCGCCGCCCTGGACGACATGCTGTTCCAGTCGTGAGGTCAGTTTTTGCACACCGGCCACGTCCAACGCAGTAAAGGGTTCATCTAAAATCCAGAACGTTGTGCGGCTTAGCCACAGTCTGGCCAGCGCCACGCGCCGCTGCTGCCCGGCAGAAAGCTGCGCCACAGCAACATCTTCAAAACCGACCAGTCCGACCTGCTCCAGCGCTTGCCAGCGCGTCTCAAGTGACGCCTGCGGGTGATAAAAACGCAAATTTTCCTCCGCCGTCAGCCCTCCTTTTACGCCAACCTGATGGCCAAGCCACAACAGTTGACGATGCCAGTCGTCACGCATCCGATGCAGCGGTTTACCCTGCCACAAAATCTGCCCTTCACTCGGCGTTGATAATCCCGTTAGTAGCTGTAATAAAGAGGTTTTTCCTGCCCCATTAGGTCCCGATATTTGGACAACTTCGCCGGGCTGAATAGAACATGATAGGCGGCAAAAGAGTTGACGTTCATCCCGCAGGCACGCAATATTTTTTAATTCAAGCATTAGAAGGCGGATCCAGTTCGGGAGCGCAGAATATTCAAGGATCTACAGTATAGCGAAAGTATGCGTTTCAGTTTGCCAAATATGTTAAAAAATATAAAACGCTTATGATCTGGAACATTATCGTAATATTTATCGCATCACGCATGTTTCATTATTATTAATAAAACCCGCCGATAAAGTGATTCCCGCCATTTTTTCGCCAGCCATCAACCACGTCAACTCATCCGCGCCCTACAAGTGTTCAATTAACATACATAAATGCGGCATATGCATTTTTAATATTAAAACTTAGGAAGGACAGTGCTGATATTAATCTTTTCTCTCTTTGCTTATATGCTAGGTTAATACACGTTTAAAATACAGGGATAATAAAATGAGTGTTACTTATGTTGTTGTTTTAACCTATATTAAACCGTTAAATGAAGTCGATAGCCTACTTCCCGCCCACGTAGAATGGCTGAAAAAAGGCTATGCGGAAGGTTTATTCCTGGCATCAGGCCGCAAAATCCCACGTTCCGGTGGTGTGATATTGGCAAAATGTGATGATGCTGAAAAACTACAACACTATCTGAGCCTGGATCCCTTCCAGCAGGCTGGCGTCGCGAAAGTTGAGTTGATTCCATTTGAAGCGACCATGACGACTGCCGCCCTAAAAGATATTCTGTAATACCGCTAAAACAAAGCCCGGTTTCCCGGGCCTTGAAGACGGCATACTCATCAATTATAAGCGTTGAGCGTCCGCTGACAGAGGGCCGAGCGAACGCAATCATCTTTATTGAAACGAACGATCCCAACCATTTCATCTTCTTCGAAACGGGCCAGCGCGTCGCTTAGCCCTGAGCGAACGTGCGCAGGTAGATCGCACTGGGTTACATCCCCATTCACAATCACCGTCACATTCTCCCCGAGGCGAGTCAAAAACATCTTCATTTGCGCAGCAGTGACATTCTGAGCCTCGTCAAGAATGACCACGGCATTTTCAAATGTACGTCCACGCATATAGGCGAACGGCGCGATTTCCACCTTACCAATCTCAGGTCGCAGACAATATTGCATAAAGGAGGCTCCCAGACGTTTCACCAGCACGTCATACACCGGGCGGAAATAGGGAGCGAACTTCTCGGAAACATCTCCAGGTAAGAAGCCGAGATCTTCATCAGCTTGCAGAACCGGACGGGTTACAATAATCCTGTCCACGTCTTTATGGATCAGAGCCTCTGCTGCTTTTGCCGCGCTGATCCAGGTTTTACCACACCCGGCTTCACCGGTGGCGAAGATCAGCTGTTTACTCTCGATAGCATTCAGGTAGTGCGCCTGAGCCTCATTTCGCGCCGTGATTGGCGTGGCATCGCGACTATCACGCGCCATTCCGATCGCTTCTACGCCGCCCATCTGCACAAGCGAGGTGACCGATTCATCTTCACGTTGCTTATGGCTACGCGAGTCCCGCCTCAGCACCCGTTTTGCTTCGCGACGAGCTTTGATCACTGCTTTTTGTCTTCCCATGGATAGCACCTTGAGTTGTAGGTATACATCACACGCGCCGTTGGCGGCACGATTATGCGCACGAACATCTGAGGGTTGGCTTCCTTGTAAGCCATTGCTTGCTTTTGGATAAGACGCCACCCACGGCTACGCGCACCGTACAGGGCGTCAGTTACAAGGATAAAAAGTGAAAGGGGGAGATATTTAGCGGTGACGAAGTGGCTACCGGAAGAGAAACGTCCGCGTAAGGTACTGCTGTTACTGTGAAAAACGTGTCCAGTACAGGACTTTTCCATTCGCGATCTCCATAGTGAACAACTATCACCGCCGGGAACTACCGCTGTTACTTATAAGTACATCATAATCTTTCGCTAATGCAACAATATTTTTACTTGCCATTAACTTGATTTTGACTTGTCGCCACAGACAGTCTCTTGCAGAGAGATGACAAAATTATTTCATTCACAGACCGATCATAAAAAATAATTCGTTCATTCATGAAGATGTCAGTAAATGCCCCGCCGCGCTGCGGGGCATAGGTATCAAGCTTCGAGCAAGGTCTGTCCGAGATAATGATCTGCGGTTTTAACTCCCGGCAACGCAAAGAAGTAACCGCCACCAATTGGTTTGACATACTCCTCAAGCGCTTCACCGTTCAGGCGTTTTTGCACCGTCAGAAAACCTTTTTCCAGATCGTGCTGATAGCAGACGAACAACAGTCCCATATCAAGTTGACCGGAATTGGTCACGCCGAGCGAATAACTGTAGCCGCGACGCATCATCAGGCTGGACTCGGTCTCCTTCGTACGCGGGTTTGCCAGACGGATATGGCTGTCGAGTGCAATCACCTCACCTTCTGGATCGCTGGCATAGTCAGGCACATCGTGCTCATGCTGCATACCCAGCGGCGCACCGGTGTGTTTATTGCGACCAAAAATCGTTTGCTGCTCTTTCAGCGGCGTGCGATCCCAAAACTCCACGCGGAACTGAATGAGCCGCACGGCCTGATAGCTGCCACCTTGCGCCCACGCAGGTTCGCCCTGCCCGTCCGTAACCCACACCACGTTTTGCATCAGCTTCACATCTGTAGCGTCCGGGTTCGCGGTACCGTCCTTAAAGCCAAGCAAGTTGACCGGGGTCTCTTTCCCTTTACTGCGCGCGGCGTGATCGGAAATAAATCCTTCACGTTTCCAGCGAACGCTGAGCAGATCGGGCGTATGTTTGATGATATCGCGCAGCGCATGGATGACTGTATCCTGCGTGTTGGCGCAAATCTGCAACAGCAGATCGCCATGGCACAGCGCTGCATCCAAAGAATCATTCGGGAAGCGCGTCATTTTTTGCAGCTTTTTCGGCATCTGCGGTTTCAGGCCAAAACGCTCATCAAACAGCGAGGAGCCGACCGACATCGTGATCGTCAGATTGTCTGGTGCAATGTATGCGCCAAGGATACCGGAATCCATCGGCGGTAACCGCGGATTCGGCGTATCCGGCGCGGGTCCACCGGTAGTCAGAAACGCAAATCGCCGGGTTAGCAGCCGGAACAGACGTTCAAGATCGGCCTTATCGCTGGCTAGAACATCGAACGCCACCAGCATCATAGATGCCTGTTGCGGCGTCAGGATCCCCGCCTGATGTTGACCATAAAACGGCTGCACTTCACTGCGAGCATCAGGAGACAACGTTCCCGGCGCGCTTTGCGGTTTTTGCGCATGGGCAACCGGGCATCCACCTACCAACGCCAGCGCGCCACCCAAGGCGCCCATTCCTTTCAACAAACGTCGGCGTGACGGTTCGCTCACGCCGTTTTCATTTTCTTGCTGCATAGTGCTTAATCCAGACCCAGAACACCGCGTAATTGTGACAAGTCTTCCGCCAGCGTCGTGATTGGCCCTTTCAGCGCATTGCGATCGGCATCGGTCAGTTTGTCATAGGTTTCAAAACCGTCTTTGGTACGGTACTTGCTCAGAATGGTATCGACTTTTTTGAAGTTCGCATCCACCTTCGCCAGCAGTTCAGCATTGGATTTTTGTAACTGCGGACGCAGGAGATCGACAATTTTCTGCGCGCCATCGACGTTGGCCTGGAAATCCCACAGATCGGTATGGCTGTAGCGATCTTCTTCCCCACTGATTTTGCTGGCTGCGACTTCTTCGATCAGCCCAGCCGCGCCACCCACCACTTTAGACGGTGGGAAGGCCAGCTCGCTAATACGCGTTTGCAGCTCAAGGACATCGCGGTTTAACTGGTCGGCGTACTTCTCCATACCTTTGGTGGAATTGTCACCAAACAGCGCCTTTTCCAGACGATGGAAGCCGGTAAATTTCGGATCGGCGGCTTTTTGTTCGTAATCATCTTCCCGCGCATCGATGCTGCCATCGAGATCGGAGAACAGTTCAGCAATCGGTTCAATACGCTCGTAGTGCTGACGCGTTGGCGCATACAGGGATTTTGCTTTTTCCACATCACCGGCTTTAATCGCATCGGTGAAGGCTTTAGTACCCGCTACCAATTGCGCGGTTTCAGCCGTCACGTAGGCTTTGTACTCGGTAATCGCACCGCCCAGGCTCAACAGAGCATCACTGTGCGCGGCATCCGCTGTAGCGTTTCCTTTTACGATCAATTTGCCTTTCGGGTTGGTCAACAGACCGCAGGTCATATCATATTCGCCAGGCTGCAGGTTGGCCGTCATTTTCTGGCTAAAGCCCGGCGCAATGTTTTCGCGCTCTTCAACCACCATAACGCCTTTGAGGATCTCCCACTCCAGCGCTTTCTGGCTGTGGTTCTGGATGATGAACTGCGTTTTCCCGGCGTTAACCGTGATTGTCATCGGCTCACACTGTTTATCGTTAACCGTGACTTTCACCTGCGGAATATCGGCGGCTTGTGCAGAAAAAACGGATGCAAACAGCGCGGCAATACCTAACTGCAGCGCACTACGGCGAAAGTGAAGCGTCATAACCTGGCCCTTTAAATAAGTATGTTGTAACTAAAAAGTATTCTGCATCGCGTTTTTTTTAAGGTGCGGTACGCGATGCCGTAGTGCCTGAACGCGGCGGTAGTGCAAATATAATTAATGCCGGAATCAGGTAGATAAACCAGACAGCCACTTCACTCACGCTTGGCGCCTCCTGATAGCCGAAGATTCCTTCCATCAACGTGCCAAACAGCGAGTGCGTCGAAAGCACGCTGCTGATGTCAAATGCCACATTCTGAAAATGATTCCATAATCCGGCTTCGTGGAATGCGCGGATAGCCCCAGCAGCGAGTCCGGCGGCCACCAGCAAAATGAACAGACTGGTCCACTTGAAGAATGCCCCGAGATTAAGACGAATACCGCCGAGGTAAATCAGATAACCCAGTACCACCGCGGTGGCCAGCCCCAGCATCGCGCCCAGCGGCGGCCAGATGCCGACATCCTGCTGAAACGCCGCCAGCAGAAAGAACACCGACTCCAGCCCCTCGCGGGCGACGGCAAAAAAGACCATCATCACCAGAGCCCAGCCGTGATGGTTGCCGCGCTGTAACGCGTTATCGACAGCCTGTTCAAGCTGGACTTTGACGTTACGTGAAACTTTACGCATCCAGAACACCATCCAGGTGAGGATCACCACAGCAATGACCGCCACGATGCCTTCGAACAGCTCCTGCTCTTTTTGCGGAAATTCCCCGGTGGTTTCGTTGATGAAAATCCCTAACGCCAGGCATAACGCCGCCGCCAGCAAAACACCAATCCACATCACACCAATCCAACGACCACGCTGAGTCCGTTTCAGGTAGCTGGCAATCAGGCTGACAATCAGCGCGGCCTCTAACCCTTCGCGCAACATAATTAGAAATGGAACAAACATGCGAAGAACCCTTAAACGTTATTCTCAGTCAATTGATGCAAAGAAAAGTAAATTACAGTGATAGTGATTATCATTACAGGAAAGAAAAACTCAAGCAGAATGTTTTGAGAATGATGACTGAATGTAAAAGGTTAGGCAGGTAATGGTTATAGCGAGCTTGCAGCGTAGGTAATAAAAGCCCCCCACATGCGGCAATGTCATTAAGTTAACGCCTCTGTATCAGAAAGCATCAACCTGTATTCACGAAGGTAATGAACATGCTATTTCAGAGAAAGGATTCCGTTCACCTCATGTACATCGTTTCTCTGAAACACCGATTCCTGTGAACGTGTGAAGGGCGTTCTCCGCCACGCCCTTTACAATCCCGGCTCCCGGCGGGAAAATTGCCGCTCCGCGGTCCCCTCCGTTTATTCCTCCAGGCGACCGGGCCGGGCGCGAGGTAGCATCCCTGCAAAGCGCGCCCTGAGCCAGCATCCATGCTGGCTCTCCCGGCCTTACGGAAACACGTCGGCAATTTTCAGCCGTACCAGCCACACCTGACCTCCTGTGTTTTTATTTGAATATGTTGAACAGCAAAAAAGATTTTACTGAAAGTCAGAGCGTTGAAGCGATGACCCCGGTCCGGCTGAAAATCGATGAGGCGTTGACGGCTGACCGGGTCTGTCCGCAGGGATGCGGACAGAGGGGACGGCCTGCAGGGACGCAGGCTCGGCCCCGACCCGACAGGCAGACGGCATAAGACGAATGAATCGCGCAGCGACGATTTTCCCGCCGGGAGCCTGGGATGCAAGGGAGGCGGCGGTGAGCCTCCCTTGCACGTTCACAGGTATAGCGATATCAGAGAAGCAATGCACATAAGGTGAACGGAAACTAATTCAGGGTAAAACGTTCTCCATACATGCCTAACCGAACGGTATTGCGCACACAGCGGGCCTGAGGACAAAGGCAGATTATTCTGCCTGTAAACGAGACGGCGGCGCGGAGTGATAATGCGCGTCAGCCTCGGCAAAACGTTGCTGCATTGCGGTTGAAGGCGCTTTACCCAACAGACTAAAGACGACAATACCGATGCTGCCGAAAATAAAGCCAGGGATGATTTCATACAGACCCAGCCAGGCAAACTGCTTCCAGACGATTACCGTCACCGCGCCGATGATCATCCCTGCCAGCGCGCCGTTGCGGGTCATGCGCGACCACATTACCGAGAACAGAACCACCGGACCAAACGCCGCGCCAAAGCCAGCCCAGGCGTAGCTTACCAGACCCAGCACACGGTTCTCCGGGTTTGCCGCCAGCGCGATGGACACCAGGGCCACAACCAGCACCATGATACGACCAATCCACACCAGCTCTTTCTGGCTGGCATTTTTACGCAGGAACGCTTTGTACAAATCTTCGGTGATTGCGCTGGAACACACCAGCAACTGGCAGCTCAGGGTCGACATCACCGCCGCGAGAATCGCAGACAGCAGAATACCGGCAATCCACGGGTTGAACAGGATTTGCGCCAGTTCAATAAACACACGCTCAGCGTTCTGATTAACAGCACCTGCCAGCGACGGGTTGTTATTAAAGTAAGCGATACCGAAGAAACCAACGGCAACTGCGCCGCCCAAACACAGGATCATCCAGGTCATGCTAATGCGGCGTGCATGCACAATGCTATGGTGAGAATCTGCCGCCATAAAGCGCGCCAGAATATGCGGCTGGCCAAAGTAGCCCAGGCCCCAGCCCATCAGAGAAATGATGGCAACAAAATTCAGCCCTTTGAACATGTCTACGTTCTCAATGCTCTTTTGTTTAATCACTTCCAGCGAATCATCGAATCCACCCACGCCAATAATGACCATGACCGGCGTCAGGATCAGAGCAAAAATCATCAGGCTGGCCTGAACGGTATCAGTCCAGCTTACCGCCAGGAAACCACCAATAAAGGTGTAAATGATCGTCGCGGCCGCTCCCGCCCACAGCGCTGTTTCATAGCTCATGCCAAAGGTGCTTTCAAACAGACGCGCCCCTGCCACAATTCCTGAAGCACAATAGATGGTGAAAAACAGCAGAATAACCAGCGCGGAGATAATCCGCAGAATGCGGCTTTTATCTTCAAAGCGACCGGTAAAGTAATCCGGTAACGTCAGGGCATTATTATTGTATTCGGTGTGTACGCGTAAACGTCCGGCCACCAGCTTCCAGTTGATCCATGCGCCCAAAATAAGGCCGATGGCGATCCAGCTTTCTGAAATCCCCGACAGGAAAATCGCGCCAGGCAGACCCATCAGCAACCAGCCACTCATATCGGATGCGCCAGCAGATAACGCGGTCACGAATGGACCCAGGCTGCGTCCACCCAGAATGTAATCGTCAAAATTTTTGGTTGAACGCCATGCAATAAACCCTATCAATATCATGCCGAAAATATAGACACAGAATGTCACTAACATCGGTGTGCTAATAGCCATCAAAACTCTCCAAAATTATGTATCAGCAATGCCGTGGCTTGCCGTTTTATTACCCTGCCGGAACGTGGCAAAGATATCTATGTTTACCAGGCGACCGTATCCTGCCGGAAGCGATGGTCATTCACAATCGATTTAACACACCATTTACATCAAAATTGATCCAGAGTAGATAGCATTTTTCTGTAGGTTGCACTCTCTCACATTTTTTTTGGTTGCACCTTTGAAAAGTGTTAACTACCGCAGAGAAAAAGATTCCGTAATTTTTATTCTCCCTGTCACGAACCCCAACTTTATTAACATTTCATTCATTTTCAAGCTTGCAAACCACGTCACATTTAACACGGTTGCACAAAGTTGCAACATAGTGGATATTTCTCGGTAACTATCAGACCCGTATTTCAGTACAACAGGAGTAAACGGCATGGGAACCACCACGATGGGGGTTAAGCTGGATGACGCCACTCGCGAGCGTATTAAAACAGCCGCATCACGAATCGATCGCACACCGCATTGGCTGATCAAGCAAGCCATCTTTAATTATCTCGAAAGACTGGAAAATGACGATGCACTTCCTGAACTGCCGGCCCTGCTGGCGGGCGCGGCGAATGAGGGTGAAGAGTCAACCACGCCGCAGAATGAAACGCATCAGCCTTTCCTGGAATTTGCCGAACAAATTCTGCCGCAGTCTGTTTCCCGTGCGGCAATCACCGCCGCGTACCGCCGCGCCGAAACCGACGCCGTGCCGATGTTGATGGAGCAGGCACGTCTGCCGCAACCCATCGCCGAGCAGGCACATAAGCTGGCGTACGATCTGGCCGACAAATTGCGTAACCAGAAGACCGCCAGCGGTCGCGCCGGAATGGTACAAGGTTTATTGCAGGAGTTCTCCCTTTCTTCGCAGGAAGGCGTGGCGCTGATGTGTCTGGCGGAAGCCCTGCTGCGTATTCCCGATAAGGCAACCCGCGATGCGTTGATCCGCGACAAAATCAGCAACGGTAACTGGCAGTCGCACATTGGGCGTAGCCCGTCTCTGTTCGTTAACGCGGCGACCTGGGGACTGTTGTTTACCGGTCGTCTGGTTTCTACGCATAACGAAGCCAGCCTCTCCCGCTCGCTCAACCGTATTATCGGCAAGAGCGGCGAACCTTTAGTACGTAAAGGCGTCGACATGGCGATGCGCTTGATGGGCGAACAGTTCGTCACCGGGGAAACCATCGCCGAAGCGCTGGCTAACGCACGTAAACTGGAAGAAAAAGGTTTCCGCTACTCCTACGACATGCTAGGCGAAGCGGCGCTAACCGCCGCCGATGCCCAGGCTTATCTGGTTTCTTACCAGCAGGCGATCCACGCCATTGGTAAAGCGTCTAACGGACGCGGCATTTATGAAGGGCCTGGCATTTCGATCAAGCTGTCGGCGCTGCACCCGCGCTATAGTCGCGCGCAATATGACCGCGTGATGGATGAACTCTATCCGCGCCTGAAATCGTTGACACTGCTGGCCCGTCAGTACGACATCGGTATTAATATCGACGCCGAAGAGGCTGACCGACTGGAGATCTCCCTCGATCTGTTGGAAAAACTGTGCTTCGAACCCGAACTGGCGGGCTGGAACGGTATCGGCTTTGTTATCCAGGCCTACCAGAAGCGCTGCCCATTTGTTATCGACTATCTGATCGATCTCGCCACCCGCAGTCGCCGCCGCCTGATGATCCGTCTGGTTAAGGGCGCATACTGGGATAGCGAAATCAAACGTGCGCAAATGGACGGTCTGGAAGGCTATCCGGTTTATACCCGTAAGGTGTATACCGACGTTTCCTATCTGGCCTGTGCGAAAAAACTGCTGGCCGTACCGAATCTGATCTACCCGCAGTTCGCCACCCATAACGCCCACACGCTGGCGGCGATTTATCAGTTAGCAGGGCAAAACTATTATCCTGGTCAGTATGAGTTCCAGTGCCTGCACGGCATGGGTGAACCCCTGTACGAGCAGGTTACAGGCAAAGTCGCGGATGGCAAACTGAACCGTCCATGCCGTATTTATGCGCCAGTAGGTACGCACGAAACCCTGCTGGCGTACCTGGTGCGTCGTCTGCTGGAAAACGGTGCCAACACCTCGTTCGTCAACCGCATTGCTGACACCACTTTGCCGCTGGACGAACTGGTTGCTGATCCGGTCGAAGCCGTGGAAAAACTGGCGCAACAGGAAGGCCAGACAGGTTTACCGCATCCGAAGATTCCCCTGCCGCGCGACCTGTACGGTAAAGGCCGGGAAAACTCAGGCGGACTGGATTTGGCTAACGAACATCGTCTGGCCTCGCTGTCCTCTGCCCTGCTCAATAGCGCGTTGCAAAAATGGCATGCCAAACCGATTCTCGAGCAGCCGGTTGCTGACGGTGAAATGACCCCGGTGGTTAACCCGGCCGAGCCAAAAGACATTGTCGGCTACGTGCGTGAAGCGACTCACAGCGAAGTGGAACAGGCATTACAAAACGCCGTCAATAATGCGCCAATCTGGTTTGCGACGCCGCCACAAGAGCGCGCCGCTATTTTGCATCGCGCCGCCGTTCTGATGGAAGGCCAGATGCAGCAATTGATTGGCATTCTGGTGCGCGAAGCGGGTAAAACTTTCAGCAACGCCATTGCAGAAGTGCGCGAAGCGGTAGACTTCTTGCACTACTATGCAGGCCAGGTGCGCGATGACTTCGATAATGAAACCCATCGTCCGTTAGGCCCGGTGGTTTGTATCAGCCCGTGGAACTTCCCGCTGGCCATTTTCAGCGGACAGATTGCCGCCGCGCTGGCCGCAGGCAACAGCGTACTGGCAAAACCAGCGGAACAAACCCCGCTGATTGCCGCCCAGGGTATCGCTATTTTACTCGAAGCAGGCGTACCGCCAGGCGTGGTACAACTGCTGCCAGGCCAGGGCGAGACCGTCGGGGCGCAACTCACTTCCGATGAACGCGTACGCGGCGTGATGTTTACCGGCTCGACGGAAGTCGCCACGCTGTTGCAACGCAATATTGCGACCCGCCTTGATGCTCAGGGCCGTCCAATCCCACTTATCGCCGAAACCGGTGGCATGAATGCGATGATCGTCGACTCCTCAGCGCTGACGGAACAGGTGGTGGTCGACGTGTTGGCTTCTGCTTTTGACAGTGCCGGACAACGCTGCTCCGCGCTGCGCGTCCTGTGTCTGCAGGACGATATTGCCGACCACACGCTGAAAATGCTGCGCGGGGCGATGGCGGAATGCCGCATGGGTAATCCGGGTCGCCTGACTACCGATATTGGGCCGGTTATCGATGAAGAAGCCAAAGCCAATATTGAGCGCCATATTCAGGCCATGCGCGCCAAAGGACGTCCGGTATTCCAGGCCGTGCGTGAGAACAGTGACGATGCGCGGGAATGGCAAACCGGTACCTTTATCGCTCCGACGCTTATCGAGCTGGAAAGCTTCGATGAATTACAAAAAGAGGTGTTTGGTCCGGTACTGCACGTCGTGCGTTACACCCGTAACAATCTGGGCAGCCTGATTGAACAAATTAATGCCTCCGGCTACGGCCTGACGCTTGGCGTCCACACCCGTATCGATGAAACCATCGCTCAGGTCACCGGTTCAGCACATGTGGGGAACCTGTACGTTAACCGTAATATGGTTGGCGCCGTCGTCGGGGTGCAACCATTCGGTGGCGAAGGCTTGTCAGGAACCGGACCAAAAGCAGGTGGACCGCTGTACCTGTACCGCCTGCTGGCTAACCGCCCGGAGAATGCGCTGGGCATTACGCTTGCCCGTCAGGATGCAGACTATCCTGTCGATGCGCAGCTCAAGGCGGCTCTCGTGCAACCGCTGGAAGCCCTCACCGAATGGGCCGCCGATCGTCCGTCGCTGCGTGCGCTTTGCCAGCAGTTTGGCGAACTGGCGCAGGCCGGAACGCAACGTCTGCTGCCAGGACCAACCGGCGAACGCAATACCTGGACGCTGTTACCGCGCGAGCGCGTACTGTGTATCGCCGATGACGAGCAGGATGCGCTGGTACAGGTTGCCGCCGTGACTTCGGTGGGAAGCTTGATCCTGTGGCCGGATGATGCGTTCCATCGCGAACTGGCAAAACGTCTGCCAGTTGCAGTCTCCGGGCGGATTCAGTTTGCCAAAGCGGACAACATCGCCACGCAGCCGTTTGATGCCGTGATTTTCCATGGCGATTCCGATCAGCTTCGCGCGCTGTGTGAAGCGGTGGCGGCCCGGGAAGGGGCGATTGTGTCGGTTCAGGGCTTTGCCCGCGGCGAAAGCAATATCCTGCTTGAGAGGCTGTATATTGAACGCTCCCTGAGCGTCAATACCGCCGCCGCCGGAGGCAACGCCAGCCTGATGACAATCGGCTAAGGTTGTGGTTAATTAAGGCTCCGGTAACGGGGCCTTTTTTATGAAGTCAGAGGGAAACATGAAACGAATTTTACTGACATGTGCAGCGCTGCTGCTGAGCGGTCAGGCACTGGCAGATGACTGCGCCAACGCGAATAATCAAGCTGAAATGAACACCTGTGCGGCAGAGCAGTTTAAAGCGGCAGACGCCAAACTTAATGAAACGTATCAGAATGCGCTGAAGCGCGCCGCCCCGACCCAGCGCGATTTACTGAAAAAAGCGCAAACTTCGTGGATAACCCTGCGCGATGCAGACTGTGCGTTAATCAGTTCCGGTACCGAAGGCGGAAGCGTCCAGGCGATGATTTCCAGCCAGTGTTTAACGGATAAGACCAACGAGCGCGAAGCGTTTCTCGCCTCGCTTTTACAGTGTGAAGAAGGCGATTTAAGCTGTCCGCTACCGCCTGCCAGCTAACGCACGCGGATCCCTTCGATAATCATCCGCTGTACGCTCTCAACGGTCTGGTTAAAAAAGGCTTCATCACGCAGCGTTGCGCCCGTTACCGCCTCTACCTGTGGGGCAAAGTCTGCATAATGTTGTGTTGAAGCCCAAATCATGAAAATCAGATGGTGCGGATCGACAGGAGCCAGTTTCCCACTGCTTACCCATCCGGCAATCAACGCCGATTTATCATCAATCAGCGTTTTAAGATCACCCGTTAATTCAGCCATCAACAATGGCGCGCCCGCCAGCATCTCCATGCAGAATAACCGGGAAGCCTGCGGGTAATCGCGCGACACTTCCAGCTTAAGGCGAATGTATTCTTTAATGGCCACCAGCGGCGCAAAGTCTTCGCGAAACGCCTTCAGCGGTGCCAGCCAGATATCAAGAATTTGCCGTAAAACGGCAATATAAAGCACCTCTTTTGACGGGTAATAATAGAGCAGATTAGTTTTTGACACCCCCGCCTGCTCTGCCACCTGTTCCAGACGCGTACCGTGGATCCCATATTGGGAGAAGATATTTAATGCCGCGGTTAAAATAGCCTGACGTTTAGCATTGACGGCCTGCGAGCGTTTACCGTTTTTTTTCTCTGCGCGTTGGACCATGCGCCCTCTCCTTCTTGTGAGGGCGTCAGCATACCAAATCACACGGTGAATGGTTAAATTAAAGCGATTCAGGAGGCGCCGTCTGCGGCTGCGATTTTTTCTTCTTGAACTTCAGTTCGCTGACCAGCACGCCAACAATAATGAATGCTGCGCCTAACAAAGCCAGTAGCGGTAGGCGTTCACCCGCCAGACGACCAAAGATCCCCGCCCACACCGGCTCTCCGGTATAGATGACCGTCGCCCGCGTCGGCGAAACGCTGCGCTGCGCCCAGTTCATGGTGACCTGAATAATCGCGCTAAAAATGCCTAATCCCAGCGCGACCACCAGCAATCCTGTCGACATCGGCGGTACAGACTCTCCTGCCGGGGCCATGGCAATAAACGCCACCACAGAAGCGGTTGCCAGTTGCACCACCGTTACCCGACGCACATCTACTTTTCCTGCCCACGCGCTAATCAGAATAATTTCTGCCGCAATTGCCACCGCGCCCGCAAGCGTGATCCACTCACCTTCACCCAGCGCCAGTAAATTCCCCCCCGGCCCGGCAAGAAAAATCAACCCGATAAAGGCCAGTACAATCCCGACACACGGCATTAAACCTGGCATACGCCCCAGACACAGCCATTGCAACAGCGGCACCAGCGGTACATACATCGCGGTAATAAACGCCGATTTACTGCTGGGAATAAACTGCAAACCCCAGGTTTGCAGGCTATAGCCCAGCGCTATCGCAATGCCGATCGCCACGCCGGCTTTAACCTCCAGCCAGGTCAGCTTATGCAACGTTCGCCACGACAGAAGCGCAACGGCCAGCGCAGCAGTCGCAAAACGCACACCGACAAAGAAAAAGGGCCCGCTCAGAGTAACGGCATATTGCACCGCCAAAAACGTTCCACCCCAGAACATGGTGATCACAATGAGGATCGCCTCCTGAGGTTTAACAGAAAAGGAATAACGAGAAAGTAAAGACATGAGACACCCGATTAACAGAATGTCATTAGTCTGCGTTGCGTTTTGTTACAGTTCAACCTTGCAGACAAAAAAAACCGCCGGAAGATCCCGGCGGCGGTGGCTTCGTAACGGCTAAGATGAAACACGAGACCGTCACGACATAACTAACAGGCAATGCAATAATTACGATTTATTGTTGCCGTGGCTATTTTTGCCCCCTTTCTTGCCTGCTTCTGAAGCGCGTTGCGGGTCATTCTTAAAGTTGCCCCCGCTGTGCTGGCCACCTTTTCGACCTGCTTCTGATGCTCTTTCGCGGTCTTCCGCAAAGTTACCGGAACCGCCTCGATGGTTTGCCATTACTGACCTCCGTCATTGATTAGACATCATATTGCATAGGTACTGAGGAGTGATACCTCAACGCAGCGTCTGGGCGATGCCCTTGTTTTCGCTACGTGGAATTAAGCTTAGTGAAGACCGGCCTGTTGACCAGCAAACTGTAATATCCTGCAACAGGATCCGCCGCATAACCAAAATAATAACATCAAGAAATCAATAAGCCTTTCTTATGACTACCGAATTTCTCCCGGTTAAATATGTATCATTTTGCAACAAAAGAGGATGTTATAAAAATTGTTATAAATCAAAGAAGTGTTTGTGAAATTTGCACTCCTGACAGTACGTCATATCTTTATAGGTAGGTAGCGAATCGCTACGGACACGGTTAACTCGAGGAGTAGTGTAAAATGGCAAAAGTTCTGGTGCTTTATTATTCCATGTACGGACACATTGAAACTATGGCCCATGCAGTTGCAGAAGGCGCGAATAAGGTAGACGGCGCAGAAGTCATCATTAAGCGTGTACCGGAAACCATGCAGCCTGAGATTTTCCTCAAGGCGGGCGGTAAAACACAAAATGCACCAGTCGCCACCCCGCAAGAACTGGCTGATTACGACGCCATCATTTTTGGTACCCCGACACGCTTTGGCAATATGTCCGGCCAGATGCGTACCTTTCTCGACCAGACTGGCGGGCTGTGGGCTTCCGGCGCGCTGTACGGCAAACTCGCCAGCGTATTCAGCTCAACGGGGACCGGCGGCGGTCAGGAACAAACCATTACCTCAACCTGGACGACGCTTGCCCACCATGGGATGGTGATTGTGCCTATCGGCTACGCAGCGCAAGAGCTGTTTGATGTCTCACAGGTTCGCGGCGGTACGCCTTACGGCGCAACCACTATCGCCGGAGGCGACGGCTCCCGTCAGCCAAGTCAGGAAGAGTTGTCTATTGCCCGCTATCAGGGTGAATATGTCGCAGGTCTGGCAGTAAAACTCAACGGCTAATCTTCAACAGGAGGATTCGAATGCCAACTCAAGAAGCGAAAGCCCATCACGTCGGTGAATGGGCAAGTCTGCGCAATACATCGCCGGAAATAGCCGAAGCCATTTTTGAAGTCGCGCATTATGACGAGAAACTGGCGGAAAAAATTTGGGAAGAAGGTAGCGATGAGGTGCTCATCAAAGCCTTTGAGAAAACAGACAAAGATTCGCTCTTTTGGGGTGAACAGACTATCGAACGCAAAAACGTCTAGCGCTCTGACTCCCCCGCTCGCACGGGGGAGTTTTTCTTTTACTTCGCCGCCTCATTCAACACGCTATCGAACTTATCGATCGGGCAAAAGCCGTTCGCATCTATCGGACACCCTTTCAGCTCCAGGGTCACGCGCTGCGCCGGGGATTTCAGCGTCAGGACATCCGCATTACGCAGTTGCTGCGAGCTTTGATAGACATATTCGATTTTCATCAGATCACGATTCGCCTTGCTGTCATGCCAGCGCTGGAAGACAATCTTCCCGCCGATCGGCGTACGCTCGTTCTGATCGTGAAGCTGGTACGGTTTGAAATCCAGCGCGGTGAGCAGCGAAGCAATGTTTGAGTCATGCCCCACCAGCACGGTTATTTTCGGCGCTTTCGCGCGTTCGGTAACCAGCGCATTATCAATATATTTCACCAGCGGTTTGGCGACGTTCTGCGCAACTTCCGGCGAGGTGAACAGGCTGTCCTGATAGCCATTTTTCAGCTTCGACAGCACCTTCCACTGTTGATCGGACTTAATTTCCCCCCAGGCGACCTGGTCCATCGGGAAACCTTCGTAATATTGCAGCGTAAAAGCATCGACCAGCGAGTTCCCCACCTTTAATGGTCCTGACACCCCCGGCTCCTGCTGGTATTTGGCGCTGAACGTATCTTTGGCGTCGGTCAGGGAACACTGCTGTTTTTCTTTGCAGGACGGCGAGTCTTTGTAGTCGGTCATTTGCTCAAGCAATTGATAGCTGTCGCTGAGCTGCATTTTGCTGCGCTCTTTTTCCATCGCCTGGACGGCCTGCTGGCTGAAGGCGGCAGAATCATCGGTGATCACCGGGTTAAAGGTGGGATCCATGGTACCCATTTTTTCCTGATGATGAACTGGAACGTCACACCCCGGGAATGCGCCAGTGACAAAGAACTGCGCCGTAGCAACCGTACGCTGCAGGCTATTCGCATAGGTATAGACCGTGTCCGGAGCCGGACATTCGCCCGTTTTCACCATCCCTTGCTCTGCCAGCCACTCACGCATGTAGTGACCCATATAGACTTCCAGCACGCCGCCTTTGGTGGTGAGTTGCCCGCCTGGAACATCCCATTCCGGCCATTGTTTAGGCGTGGACTGCTCAAGAACGCTGCCGTTATTGGCTAAAGGTGCACGTAAGTTATGCCGACTCATCATCAATACTTGCTGAAGCTGGTAGCCTTCCGGCGCGGTCTGCGCGTACGCGGCGCCTGACACTAATACAGCCCCTGCCACGGCTGCGGCGATTAACGATTTATTCATCCCTACGACCTCTTGTTGTTATCAATCACAACAGAGTGTGACAGAAACAGGACATTTTTCCGGGAACGCTTTCGCAAAACAGGGCATCTACCGTGTTGTTTTAATACCGAACTCGCTGTTGAGTTTGCGGATCCCTAGCGGAGTAAAGGTGACATGGCGACTACCGGTCTGCGTTTTAATCCACTTTTGTTCGGTAAACCAACGTAGCAGCGTTGCGCCAAGCACGCCGCCAGGATGGTAACGTCGCTCACTCCAGTCCAGACAACCGCAGGCTAATTTCCGCCGTGCTGAGCCAGTAAAGAGGACGATCCCCATTTCCGTCAGCTTTTCCTGCCCGAGTTCAGTTAGCGTTTCACCATCCGGCGTTAACCACTGACGGGAAACGAACGTATCAAACAGTCTCACCGCCACTTCTCCGGCGAGATGGTCGTAGCAGGTGCGGGCATGCCGCAAGCTCAGGGGCGTGGTGATTTTTCGAGGGGTAGATGTCGCCCACGCCACCCCCATCAGTCGTTCCAGCAGCTCAGCAATCTCTGTGCCTGCGAGGCGAAAATAACGATGCCTTCCCTGAGCGAGCGCCACCACAAAATGTTGTTCGCACAAACGCGCCAGGTGCGCGCTGGCGGTCGAAGCGGATACATCCGCGACAGCGCTGAGTTCGGTCGCGGTCCAGGCGCGGCCATCCATCAGCGCACACAGCATACGCGAGCGCGATTTATCGGCCATGACTGCCGCAGTGAGCGCCATGCACGACTCCAGTTCGCCCTCTTCTTCCTTTAACATCACCGATGCCATAGTGACCTCGTTGGCCCTGAATATCTGAATTAACGATGCCATGAAAGCGCGCTTAAGTCACCGAAGGGTCACACCGCACGTAACATCATCTCCACACCCAGTCCGAGCAGACACAACAGAAAACAGCGTTTAAACACCAGCGGTGAAATAACCCGACGTACGCGGGTCCCCATCCACTGACCAATCAGCGCAGGAACAATGGCCAACGCCGATAAGCTCAGCGACTGTGCAGGCAGCGCATTGTGCCACCACAGACCAAGCGCCAGTGCCAGCGTTGAAAATGTGAAAGAGATCCCCAGCGCCTGCACCAGTTCATCTTTATCAAAACCCAGAGATTGGATCCAGGGCACCGCAGGCATCACAAATACGCCGGTTCCGCCGGTCAGCAAGCCGGTAACGAATCCAATAACGAGGGAGTACGGTTTTTCACGGTGCGCGGCCACCGCGATCTTCTTGCCCGCCAACGTCCAGATGGCGTAAGCCACCAGCGCTACGCCGAGCGCAAACTGGGTACGGGCCGTGTCGCCGCCGGTAATCCAGGCACTGGCAAGCAGGGTCGCTACCACCACCATCAACAGCATTGGCCACAGCCGCTTGAGTAATCTGCGCGTATTACCACCGCCGCCAAACTGGAATAAATTACTTATAAGTGAGGGTAATAGCAGCATTGCCGCTGCGGCAACCGGCGAAATAAGCGATCCGAGGATTCCCATCGCCACGGTGGGTAACCCCATACCGGTGACGCCTTTCACCATGCCTGCGAGGACAAATGTCGCGGCAATCATCATTACCAGAGAAGGTCCAAACGCTACAGAACTCGTCATGTTGCATTTTCCTGCAAAGAGAAGGTGACCTATTCTGAACACCAATCACCCTGCTTGCTTCGCCAGACAACGAAATATGTCCTCCCGTTTTAGCGACGGCAGCATAAAAAATGCCGGGTTTCCCCGGCACCGATTATCAGAACGTTTTCGCCCACCACAGCCGAAGCTTCATGCCCCAGTAGCTGGTCCAGCCGCTGGTTGTAGACATCACCCGGCCTTGCGACATCACCACCAGCGTGGGCGTGACGCTGACTGCCCAACTGTGGGAAATGGCCCCGTTTGCATCATTGATGACCGGAAAGTCCACGCCTTTTCGCGACAGCCAGCGGGATACCTCGGCTTCATTACCGGAGCGTAGCGCAATGGTCATCACGTTTTCCCCTTCCGAACGTAGCCTGGCGACTTCCGGCGTCGTGAAGCGACACACGCCGCACCAGCTTGCCCAGAAATAGAGCAATACCGGCTCGTTTTGACTCAGCGCCGCCAGCGTGACGGTTTCACCATCCAGCGTTTGTAAAGGCGTACTGTCAAACGAGGCGGGGAGCTGTGGCGCACGCCAGGCATCCATCAGCAGCATCACACCGGCTAACAACGCCAGTAAGATCACCCCTTCGCGCAGCCAGCGGCGCAGCTTACTGACCATTGGCTGCCGCCAGTTTTTCTTTTACGACTTCCTCAAGCGTTTCCCACGGTACCGCGCCGGGAATGAGTTCATCGCCAATAATCGTTGCAGGAGTACCTTGCACCCCGACCAGTCGCGCCAGTTGCAGATTCGTACTCAGCGTTTCAGCACTTTGCGCGTCCAGCGTCACCGGAGTGGCGCCCGCTTTTTCCTGGGCCTGCTTGATACTCACGTCAGTATGATAGCCCTTCTTCTGCATCAGCTTTTCATGCAGCGCCAGAAACTGCTGCGGATACTGATGCCAGGTGGTCAGCACGGTCCGCGCCGCCAGTTCCGAACTTTCCCCTTTAAATGGCAGGGGTTTAATGACCACCGCCACATCAGGATATTTCTGCACAATTTTCTCCAGCATCGGATCGAGCTGTTTGCAGTATGGACAATTGTAATCGGTAAAGTTTATCAGCGTCAGTTTCGCCTGCTTTGCACCAATACGTGGACTGTTGGGATCGTTAAACAGGGCTTCCTGGATAAGCGCTTCGATTTGCTTTTCCTGTTCCGGGGTAAATGGCGCAGGCTCTTTCGCCACGCTGACGACGGAAAACAGGGTTAACAGCAGAACAATCATCATCTTCATGGGGTGACTCCTTTGGCATCATTCAACGTTTGCAGTACCGCATCGCGGGTTAACAACGTTGGCAACGCCTGACCTTCCGGCAGACCGGGGCCATAAATTTGGTTATACGGCACAGCAACCTGGCCGCGTTTTTTCAGAAATTCGGTGATGGCTTCAGAAGGGAGCGTCCAGTCGCCGCGCAGCGCCACCACATCCGGCTGTTGCAACGCGGCCTGGACGTCATCTTTATGCAAAACGTTGTATTTATTTACCTTACAGGTAATGCACCAGTCCGCTGTGACGTCAATAAACACACGTTTGTGTTGCGCCAACGCCTCTTCAATTGCCTGCTCGCTAAGCGGCTGCCAGTTGACGCTCTCTTTAGCGCTACTTTGCCCTGCCAGCCCTAAATGCGGGAGCAGCAATGTCGCAAGCCAGATAGCCGAACCCAGCATCATCACGCCGAGCAGACGCCGCAGGATATTCATCCAGCGCCCCGGCCGCGGCAGGCGCAGCGCCAGACCGGGACGCAGGGCCACCAGCAGCCACGGCAGGCTCATCCCCAGACCCAGCGCGATAAACAGCCCCCACAGCGTCGGTAATGAGGCCGTCAGCGCCACCGCCACCGCCGTTCCCAGAAACGGGGCACTGCACGGCGTGGCGAGCAGGGTCGCAAATGCACCTTGCCAGAAATGCCCCGACAGACCGTTGCCGCCGTGAGTCGCCAGCGAGGTGGTCATCGCCGAAGGCAAGCGGAATTCAAACCACCCGAACAGGCTGGCGCTAAACGTCAGCATCACCAACACCATAACGCCAATGAACCACGGATTCTGGAACTGGATCCCCCAGCCAAGCGCCTGATTGGTTAACCGCAGTACCGTCATCAATAGCGCCAGAGCCATAAAGGAGACCAGTATTCCGGCTACCGATGCGAGGAACTGACGACGAATCTGGCGGCGGCTTTTTTCCTCGACCAGTAAAATCGAACCCAACTTCATGCCCAGCACCGGTAACACGCAGGGCATCAGGTTGAGAATCAACCCGCCCAATAGCGCCATTAGCGCCACCTGCCACAGCGGGAGTGAGGCGTTATCACTGGCTGGCGCTTCACCAATAACAAGACGGCTTTCCTGCGCCACGCCGTTATCAGCCAGAACCAGCGTGACCGACTTACCGCGCAGATCCGGCGCACCTTCCCCCCAGCCATCATGTACAGGTACCGTGGCGCGTAGCGTTTCCCCGTCAACCTGGATTTGCGGCATACCAAAATCCGCATCATCTACGGCATCCAGATACAGCCCAGGCGCAGTCCAGCCTGCGGCGCGCTGCGCCTCAACGACCAGCTCTCCGGCACGCGCTCCGGCATGAAGAGAATCAGTCAGGCCACTGGCGAGCGGGATCTGCCCCATCGCCTGAGCGTAGTCATGCGCAAAAGTCGGATCCTCGGCGGTGGGCGTTACGGAAAAGGGGAAATCCGTCAACAGGCAAACGTTGCTACAGGTGGATAGCGTCAACACGCCGCTAAGCGTGGCGGGCGATCTACCGCGCACCATCATCGGGAACGTCACCCGATCGTGATACCCCTGGGTGGTGATATTGGCGACCTCAAAACGCGCAGGGGTTGGCCAGAACCAGTCAACCGTGGGCATTTCGCCCTTCCAGGCGATAGACGGCGCGACGCCCCCCTCCCCCGGCGAACGCCAGTAGGTTTTCCAGCCATCTTCCAGTTTAACATCCAGCAGCAGACGGGTTTCACCGGCGACTGACGTATCGGCGCGTAATCGCACACTGGCGTGATCGTTATCGGGTGAACGTAGCCAGCCGGGTTCAGCCGCCCAGGATACGGGCAGCCAGAGTAATAACAGACAGAGCAGCGCCTGCCTGAAAACAGTCATCATAGTTTTTCTCCGTGAATAATTATCTAACAGTCAGCAACGGCTGTTCTGTCATTCACGGAAGACGCAAAATCGGAGATGTACCCTAAGAGTGGGCGGTGAGATGGCTCGCGGTGGGAAAAAAGGTAAACGAAACGCCCGCACAGGTGCCAGCAGCGACAGCAGCAGACACAGCGCCAGAATAATGCCCTCAAACAGTACCGGTGGCGCAGCCAGTAACGACTTCGCACTCAGTTCACATGGCGTAACCGGGGTAGCCTCATCAGGTTGCGCTTGTTCGCTTGTGACAACGTTTGGAGCAACGGTGTTCATCTGCAACGCATGCAGGCCCGCCATGCGCTGCGCGGTGCAAACCATCACCACAACACATGCCAGACAGAGGAACCACCATCCCAGCCGTTGACGTTTCGCCATTCTACCCTCACTGATTGATGCGGGTTATCTTAACCACTCGCCAGGTTTTAGCAACCTTTGCGCTGTAAAGTTATGTCCTGCTATTTGAAGGTTATACACACCCTCGCGCAATAAACACGCTATACGTGAAATGATTACCAATCATATTTTCAGCATTATTTATTACAGTATAACATTGCGAATCAAATACCCATTAAAATGTCACGCCAGTTATTATTCATTATTTATAAAGGATACCCGATAACATTTCACATCAGCAGAAAACAAGACACCTCGAATGTACCGCCATGTATTGATGCGTAAATGAAAGTAAGGGTCAGCACATTTGCAATGTGAATATCGTATTATAGCGAAACGCAATGGACACAGGTTCATTTCAAGAACAACTTGTTTAATAAATGTTATTTAGAGTATATGGAAATGAAAAAATATTTATTACCCCTGATTGGATTACTTTTCACAGTTAGCGCTCAGGCCGCAACATTTACCGACGGCAAAGAATTTATCTCACTTGAGAAACCTGTCGCTACAGCACCGGCGGCGCTGAAGTTTTTCTCGTTTTACTGCCCTTCATGCTATCAATATGATGAAGTGTTTAAAGTGACTGATAACGTGAAAAAAGTTCTGCCTGCTGATGTCAAACTCACCGAGTATCACGTCGACTTTTTAGGCCCTTTGGGGCAAGACATGACGCATGCCTGGTCCGTCGCCATTCTCCTGAACGTGCAGGACAAAGTGAAACCATTGTTGTTTGATGCCGTGCAGAAAAAACAAACGATTAAGACAGCAGACGATATTCGTAACGTATTTATCAACGCCGGTGTTAGCGCCAGCGATTATGATGCCGCGTGGAATAGCTTTGCTGTGAAATCGCTCACCGCTAAACAACAGGAAATGGCTAAAGCTGTAGATTTAAAAGGTGTGCCTGCCATTTTTATTAACGGTAAATATATGATCAATCCGAAGGGGCTGAAATCAGATGACCTTAATTCTTTCGTACAGAACTATGCAGATACGGTCCGCTTCCTGATCACCAAATCCTGATATTTCGCTAACCCGACTATTCGCACCACACAACAGACGCCACAACCTTGTAAAGCGCTGTTGGTGGTGCGACTCCATTGTTTATAACGATATCCTTTCTTCCCGGTTGGCATTCGCCGTTATCAGGATTACCCTAAACTTAGCGGTGACACCTTTTGTCAGGGTTCACCTTCTGCAAGTGTTGATTTACACGAGAGAACGCTATGGAATTAAAGGATTATTACGCCATTATGGGCGTGAAACCGACAGACGATCTCAAGACAATCAAGACCGCCTATCGTCGACTCGCCCGTAAATACCATCCTGATGTCAGCAAAGAGCCTGACGCAGAAGCCCGGTTCAAAGAGGTCGCTGAAGCCTGGGAAGTACTGAGTGATGAACAGCGACGCGCCGAGTACGACCAGTTGTGGCAGCACCGCAACGACCCTCAGTTCAACCGTCAATTCCAGCAAGGAGAGAACAAAAACTACAGCGCCGAAAATTTCGACGATATTTTCTCCTCCATTTTTGGTCAGCATGCACACCACACGCGACAGCGCCATGCCAGCCGCGGACACGATATTGAAATTGAAGTTGCCGTATTCCTCGAAGAAACGCTCACTGAGCATAGCCGCACTATCAGTTACAACCTGCCGGTTTACAATGCCTTCGGTATGGTTGAACGGGAAATTCCCAAAACGCTGAACGTTAAAATCCCGGCAGGCGTGGGCAACGGTCAGCGTATCCGTTTGAAAGGCCAGGGTACCCCTGGTGAAAACGGAGGACCGAACGGTGATTTGTGGTTGGTGATTCATATCGCACCGCACCCACTGTTTGATATCGTCAATCAGGATCTGGAAGTTGTCGTTCCCGTAGCACCGTGGGAAGCCGCTTTGGGCGCGAAAGTGACCGTACCTACGCTGAAAGAAAGCATCCTGTTAACCATCCCTGCGGGCAGTCAGGCCGGGCAGCGGTTACGCATTAAGGGCAAAGGTCTGGTGAGTAAAAAACATACCGGCGATTTGTACGCGGTGATCAAAATCGTGATGCCGCCGAAACCTGACGACGCCAGCGCCGCTCTGTGGCAACAGCTGGCAGATGCACAAAAGACCTTTGATCCGCGCAAAGAGTGGGGGAAAGCATAATGGCTAATGTCACCGTCACCTTTACCATTACCGAATTTTGCCTGTACACCGGTGTATCAGAAGAGGAACTGCATGAGATTGTCGGCTTAGGTGTGATTGAACCCCATGAAGACGAGACCTTTGACGATCATGCCCTGACCGTAATGCGACGCGCAATGCGTCTGCGCCAGGAGCTGGAGCTTGACTGGCCGGGAATCGCCGTTGCGCTGACGTTGTTAGAAGAGAACGCGCAGTTGCGTCAGGAAAACCGCGTGTTGCGCCAGCGCCTGTCTCGCTTTATCAGCCATCCGTAGTACGTTGGGGTCAGCATCGCGCTGGCCCTTTTATGATCCAGTGTCCGCGCTTAATGACATTGCTCAGCGAATGGCATACAGTCAGAATAAGAAATATCTCCAACCATAAGACGTTAGGCCATGCAGCTTAAACCCCTCACTAAAGGTCGTTTTCACAATATCTGGCAGCAGGATGATGCCTTAATCGAGAAAATATTCCAGGAGTTGCTCTCTGAAACTCAGATTATCCTGGAAGATGAATATCTCTATCGCCAGGGACAAATTGTTGATCGACTGATTATGGTGCAGTCGGGCAGAATTTCTTTGCGCTACAGCGCTGAGAATGGGCGTCGTTTTCAACTGGGCGCAATGGAATGTGATGAACAACTGTTTGGAGAAATGGAGTTTTTTACCGGTTACCGCTGCCAACTGGATATCGTAGCCGAAGAGCCGCTGACCGTAGCAGTGTGCAGCTGTGAACGCCTGGAAGAGGCGCTGAACCAACACCCCAGACTGGCGATATTTTTCGCCAGCGCGATGGCCGTTGACTATCAGGATATGTTAGAAATTTTCCTGCACCGGATGCTCTACCCAATCGTACACAACGTAGCGTACGACCTGTATCGCCAGCATCAGAACAAGCAACCGATGGATGGTTTTCATAAAAAATATCAGGAAGCGGAGCGATTCGGCACGACCGACAGGGTATATCGACGGGCGGTAAAAGCGTTGACGGATGCCGGGCTGGTAACGCGTACGAAACAAGGTCTGGAAATTAAGGATCTGGAAGGTTTACGCCAATTTCTCGGTAACGACATCATTGACTGACACACCAACCATTCTGAGTGTTGGTGTGCCGTCGGGTCGCTATCAGAACTTATAGGTGAGGTTGAAGTAGTGCCCAAGACCGGTGGTGCGCCCTGCTCCACCGTGATTTTCCATCAATGCCATATTGCGGAAATACTTCAATCCATAACCTACCGCATAGTGCTCTGAATGCCAGTAAATTCCGTTATACCATTCAATCGCGTTATTGCTATACAGCGGCTGGTTAGCAATCTTGTTAGCGGCAAACTGATAGTCAAAATATCCCTGATAGTTGAGATAGCTGCCGTTAGCGAAGGTATAGAACGGCGTCGACCAGTTGGTCGAGAACATGTAACCATCCCACTTGCCTTCGTTATCCGCGCCATAGTTTTCACGAACATAGTGGGCATAGATGTTCATTCCCACCATACCAAACCATGGGACCTTAACATCCGTACCTAAACCGACATAATGTTCAAACAATTCCCGATCGCCGATGTTATTCACCGTCGCGATATAAAATTCGTTAAATGGGCCAACGGATAAATCTTTATTGAAAATAGCATCCAGGGAAAACCGTGGAGATATCTTGGCGAAGAAGTTATCACCACCGTGACGGTCGTCCTGCTTGCTGTCTAAAATATCAAAGAAATCGACATAACCATACAGATCGATAATTCCGGAACGTGCACCGAACTCCAGTTCCAGATAGGTGTCATTACGAATACCATACGGTACTTTCGCATCCACACTTTGCATTAAATTCAATTGCATCCAGTTAAAATCATTTTTACGAATATTGCCATCGGTATAATCAGCCGCAAGTGCTTGCGTACAGCTGATAGCAATTACAGTGCCCAGAACTGTTTTTTTAAGCATTGATATTTTTTTCTTCAGCATTTTCAATTCCTTTGAGTAAGGTTGTGTGTCGCCCCACCCGATAAAGGGTGTGGCGGCTGGCTATCTAATTAAGGAGGTAAGCGTTATTACTGTATTTATTTACGTTTGAGTTTGAGTGTCCCCATCAGCATGACGAAGATAATTAAATACAACACCGGTATTGCATACATTATTTTCTGCAATCCCATCGTTTTTTCCATCAGAGCACTGATCGCAGGACTAAACATAGCCCCGGCGCTACCACTAATTAAAATATAAGAAACGTTCTGACTACTCGCACGCTTAACAAACGAAACGCCATAAGCAATAAAGGAGTTATACAACGCCGCACAGACAAACCCATAACTGTAAGCGAGATAATCAAGCCCAGAGATCTGTTCTTTCGTAACGATAATAGTAGTAATCACACACGCCAGAAGAATAATACTGAGCAGGAAATAATGGATCTTCACTCGGGAAACAATCACGGTAGATACTAACGCCCCGACCAGCGCAGCCCCCCAGTATTGGGTAATAATATTCCCGGCCTCTTCAAATGGAATACCAAACTTGTTCTTCACAAATAACGGTGCCCAGGTGAGGAAGGTATACAGCGCCAGCATACCTAAAAACAGACCTATACCGCCGCTGATAATCCCAGGATTCCACTCTGATTTCACTGCATCTGTGCGATCCGCCGCAGGAGCCGTTTCACAGGCATTGAAGCGGGTTAGTATCACAACTCCCAGCGTGAGTAAGGCCACTATGCCAACGCTAAGGTAGCTATAACTCCACGACATATTATGCGTCAGGGCAAAGGTAGTGATCAGCGGAAAAACCACGCCCGCAACGTTAAAAGTGGCATCTTGCACCACCAGCATCGTGCTCTGTATGCGATCCTGCCAAACCGATACCACGATTGTTCCCGCCACGCACAGACCAATACCGCCGCAGAATCCCACTAAGGTCATGGCGACCATCACCGGCCATAAGCCGGGGCTTAAGTGCATTGCCAGCGCGCAGAGGAATACTATCGAATAGATAATCAGCGTCATACGCTTCACACCGATTTTTTCTATCAGGAAAAAGGCGGCGATGGTCCCAGCTAGTGCTCCACCATTGAGTAACGAAAATATCGAGGCGACAGTATTTACATCGGCACTGTAGCGTACTGCAATCGGTTCAATCAGCATGCCGAATTGGCTGGCAAACCCTGCCATAATAAAATTTGCCAGAAAACTAATCAGCGTAAGTGCTATTTTATTCTTCATATAATGCCATCTCTGATTGGTTCAATTAAAAGACGGAGCTAAGCCGTAACGGCCGTATTTAGCGCCAGCTCTATCATATTTTTAAAGGTTAACTGTCGTTCTTCTGCCGTCGTTTCTTCTCCTGTCAGGCAATGATCGGATACGGTTAAAATAGCCAGTGCTTCAATACTAAACTGATGCGCTAGTGCATACAGTCCAGCTACTTCCATATCCACCCCCAGCACACCGAATTTTTCCAGTGCCGGAATTAAATTTTCGTCAGGGTCGTAATAAAGGTCGCCACTGAAGACGTTACCGACCTTAATATCGATTCCGGCCTTTTGTGCCAACGTCCACGCCTGCTGTAATAATGGAAAATGCGCAGACGTCGCCATTGCGTAGCCCGCGCTACGTTTTAAATTAGTAACGGAATCCGTTCCGGCAGCGACGGCAAGGATAATATCGCGCATTTTGACATGATGTTGAGTTGCCCCCAGGCTACCGACGCGAATAATTCTCTGCACGCCAAAATCATGTACCAGCTCATGGGCATAAAGCGTCATTGAAGGAATGCCCATGCCGTGTCCCATTACCGAAACAGGTTGTCCAAAATAAAGACCGGTATAGCCCAACATATTGCGCACATTGGTAACTTCGCGGCAATCCATTAAATAGTTTTCGGCAATAAACTTCGCGCGTAGAGGATCGCCCGGCATAATCACAGTTGGCGCAAAATCACCCGGTTTAGCATTAATATGTGCAGTCATAACAATTCCTGAATTATGGGTATTGAAGATATGCAGGGATTGTAACCAGACGTTTGCAGGGGATTGAGGACAAAAGTCCTGCTCAGAGGATCGGCCTCTCATTTCTGAGAGTTAGTGTTGCAGTCTTGTGGCTCAGCGGAAAACCGCGCTCCCGGCACAGTCGCTCGGAGGTATCGCAAAACAAGCCTCTGCGAAAGGTCAAAGTCGAGGTGTCGATCTCGTTTTGCATCAATGTTAAACTCGCACACTTTCTATTAGACCTTTCTTAATTATGATAAAGCTACTTTCACGCTACATTTCCGTAGGGATTGTAAACACGGCATTACATTGGGCGGTGTTCGGCATCATGGTATACATCATGAAAAATGACCAGGCCGTGAGCAACGTGGTGGCGTTTTTGATAGCTGTGACATTTTCATTTTTTGCCAACGCAAAATTTACATTTAGTGCAAAAGCCACCAGCCGGGGGTATGTGCTATTTGTTGGATTTATGGGGCTACTGAGCTTTATCTCTGGTCAGGTATCCGATCACTACAACATTTCCCCTCTCATAACGTTGATAGAGTTCTCCTCTATCAGCCTGGTATGTGGCTTCTTATACTCAAGGTTCATTGTTTTTAGGGATCCGAAATGAAAATTTCTCTGATTGTTCCGGTGTTCAATGAAGAAGATACAATACCTATTTTCTACAACACGGTGCGTAGGCATGAAGAACTAAAAAAATATGATGTCGAAATTGTGTTTATCAACGACGGTAGCAAAGACGCTACAGAATCAATCATTAATGCTCTCGCCGTATCTGATAAGCTCGTCGTCCCCATTTCATTTACACGCAACTTTGGCAAAGAACCAGCAATTTTTGCAGGCCTTGAGCGTTCCTCTGGTGAGGCAGTTATTCCTATCGATGTTGACCTACAGGATCCAATCGACATAATTCCATTGATGGTCGAAAAGTGGCTTGCGGGTGCAGATATTGTGCTGGCAAAGCGTGCAGACCGCTCCACGGATGGAAAACTGAAGCGCAAAACCGCTGAGTGGTTCTATAAATTACACAATAAAATAAGCGATCCGAAGATCGAAGAAAACGTTGGTGACTTTAGACTTATGTCCCGCGATGTAGTTGATAACATCAAACTCATGCCGGAACGTAATCTCTTTATGAAAGGTGTTCTTAGCTGGGTAGGTGGTAGTACTGATGTTGTTGAGTACACACGAGCAGGACGTATTGCTGGTAAATCAAAATTTAATGGCTGGAAATTGTGGAATCTTGCTCTGGAGGGTATTACCAGTTTTTCAACGTTCCCATTGCGAATATGGACCTACATTGGTTTTTTTGTAGCCGCTGTATCCTTCTTGTTCGGTGCATGGATGATTATAGACAAGATTTTTTGGGGAAATCCGGTTGCGGGATATCCATCTATCATTGTTTCAATCCTTTTCCTTGGTGGGATTCAGTTAATTGGTATCGGTGTGCTTGGTGAGTACATAGGTAGAATCTACATCGAAACCAAACAACGACCGCGCTATATAGTTAAAAAACAAGATGGGATTTAAAATGTTCTCTAGATACGATAAAAAAGCATTGTTTATTTACTCAGGATTAGCCCTGTTGTTTATTTACCCCTTAATCCAGGCAGGCATCTATTATAGAGACGACTTAGATAGATCTATAACTGGATATTACGGCTGGCGTGGTTTAGGTCGCCCTTTTGCAGATATTTTAGCAAGATTTTTTTCTGCCAGCGGGCACTATAATCTGGACCTATTTCCTTATACAATGCTCGCATCATGTATTTTCTTAGGCGCATCTGCGCTTGCGCTCAGTAAGCACCTGATTAGATCAGACATTCCGAACGCAAATATGGTTGCTGCACTTTTAATATTCAACCCATTCATTTTGCAAAATATTGCGTACAGATATGATAGTCTCGGAATGTCGATTGCCTTTTTCCTTGCGGTGATTGCATATACCTATAAAAATAAAAAACTGACGATAGAGATTGCGACAAAATTAGTAGCTGGCGTATTATCTTTAACCTTATATCAACCATGTGCCAATATTTTTATTGGTTTGCTTGCAATTGATATGATCATCATTGCAACAAAAAATAATATAAAATTTCAAGAGTCAATAACTTTCTTATTCAAAAGAACGATTTTATTCGTATCGTTTTTTCTTATCTACATGCTTTTCTTCTCGCCAAAAAATAACTCTCGAGCAGAATTGATACATTTAGATCAGGGGGGGTTAGAGCATCTGGCCAAAACATTAACTGCCCTAAAAGAAATGGTTCTTTCTTATCTATACCACCCAGTTTATATTTACTTCGCAATCCCAATACTAATAAGTTGCGTGTTTATGCTCATTGCTTACCGTACTAATATAAAGCAAATAGCATCATTTATTTTGTATGGAGCCATCTCCTTTTTAATATTCATTATTTCACTTATGGGGCCAACATTATTACTTCAGGACGCACCAGTCCTTCCCCGTACTTTAGTCTCGTTTTCAGTTATACTGGTTATAATTGCTATACCGGTTATGCGTTTCGCTCCTCGTTTTAAATACGCGGCACTGATTCCAGTCATTGCCTCGCTTGCTTTTAGTGCTCAACTAAGCAACGCTATGAAGTCACAACAACAATACGAAGATTTTGTTTTTAGCATGATTGCGCAGGACATTGCCACTCATAAAGACATCACATCCATTGGTACTGTAGGTCAATTGAATAAAAATGAAAGAGCAAAATTATTAATAGATAATAAACCACTTATAGGCTATTTCGTTTATCCGGCCACCCAATTCTTAGCATCCTTTCAATTAATTAATAAAGGATTACCTCAAACCAGGCATGGTTATACTGATGTGGATGAAAGCAAAAACCAACTTGCTAACATGATTAATAAAGGAATTCAACCCGTATCATCTAATGAATATTATTCATTATTCATCGAGAACAACGCGGCTATAATCTATTTAGGTAAATTTAACAATTAATTATTAACAGCCCTCACACTTAATGTTGAGGGCTTTATTTTTGAAGAGTCAGAACCAATTATATCCAGCGAAAAAGAAGTTACCTATAGCCCGCCCGGGTTGAAGTGGGGAGTATGATGGTTGCTCGATTATGCCCTTCACTTACCAATTTTAGGCAACGTAACACCACCAACTCTTACAGTGACAGGTTTCGAATTTTCCCTATAAGCAAAAAGGGGTTACCTTTCGGTAACCCCTTTTTCATGTTTGGCGGAAGCGTAGAGATTCGAACTCTAGAACCCTTTCGGGTCGCCGGTTTTCAAGACCGGTGCCTTCAACCGCTCGGCCACGCTTCCAATGAGGCGCACTATAAACATCCCGAACGGACCTGTAAAGTACCAATGTGTTCGTTTGCCTGAAAAACAGCCAAAATAGTGTTAATCGACTGAAATAAAAACAAATTGGCCATTTATTCAGCACAAATAGCGGCTACCAGGCTTAATGTTTTTTGATGTACATATCTTTGGTGTAGTAATTTCCGCGGTTATCCGGCGCAAATCCTCCTACCCACGGCTTCACCAGATGAGTGCGAACATAGTGATAAATCGGAATAGCAGGTACATCCTCACCTAACAGATCTTCAGCCTGCTGGTAGTCTTTACCTCGCTCTTCCAGTGAACTTGCTTTCGCTGCCTTATGCATCGCTTCATCAAAGGCAGGGTTACTGTACCCGGTGGTATTCTCACTGTCGCCGGTGCGGAAAATATTGAGGAAACTTGAGGCATCGTCATAGTCGGCTATCCACGCATAGCGCACAACGTCAAAATTACCGGTGTGCATGGTATCCAGCATGGTTTTCCATTCCTGATTTTGCAGCTTCGCCTCAACACCAAGATTTTTCTTCCACATCGAGGATGCGGCAATCGCAATACGCTGATGCGTTTCGAAGGTGTTGTAGAGCAGATTTAAGCTCAGTGGATGGTCAGGACCATACCCGGCCTCCGTGAGCAGTTTTTTAGCTTCAGCAATGCGTTTGTCGAGTGGCCACGACGCATACTCTGGCGCATGCAGTTGTACCCCACCGATTTCAGGCTGGCTGATAACCCACGCCGCACGTTGCCCCTGCCCCATCACCTTTTGCGCAATAATGTCTTTATCCAACGCCATATTCAGCGCCCGACGCACGCGCGGGTCATTAAAGGGCGCTCTGGTCGTATTGAACTGATAGTAATAGGTTGAAAGCTGAGGCGAGACATGGAGTTCATCGCCCATGGTCTTTTTCAACTGCGCAAACTGATTGACCGGTACGCTATACACAATGTCAATTTCCCCCGCCTTATAGCGGTTCACGTCAGCAGATTCTGAACTAATGGGCAGGTAAGTGACTTTATTAATGACCGTGTGCCGATCGTCCCAGTAATGCGGGTTACGCTCGGCAACGATGCGCTCATTGACCACCCACTGCGATAATTTGTACGCTCCGCTGCTAACAATATGCTCTGGGCGGGTCCACTTATCGCCAAAACGGCCAATCAGCACTTTATCGAGCGGGACCAACGACGGGTGCGCCAGCATCGCCAGAAATGCCGCCGTCGGTTGCGTTAAGGTAATTTCCAGCGTGGCATCATCCAGGGCCTTGACCCCCAGCGTGGCGGGATCTTTGTTACCCTGAGCAATATCGACCGCATTCACCACGTGCATATTGCCCAGATACGAGGCATATGGTGAAGCCGTTTGCGGTGAGACCAGCCGCTGCCAGCTCCAGACGACATCCTGTGCGGTGATAGCCGATCCATCTGACCAGGTTATGCCCGGACGTAAATGAAAGGTCCAGACGGTGTTACCTTTATTCTCCCAGGAGGCGGCAAGACGGGGTTCAATAGACCCATCCGGCTTAACTGCCACCAGGCCGTCGAACATATCGCTGATTAAATTAAACTCCACGTTGCTTTCGACTTTATGCGGATCCAACGACGCTGGCTCGCTACCGTTGTTTCTCACCAGCTCCTGTTTTTCTGCAAGTACTGTTCCTGCCGGAACATTTGCCGCCCTCGCAGCGCCGTATACCGACATCAAACAGGCAGCCAGCAACGCAAATGTAAATACCTTCGATTTATCTTGAGTCATTCCCTTTACCTTATTGCTCTGTTTATGATGACACCACTGTCACTGTCAGAGAGAAACGGGAATAAGGCAATATTTTTCAGTTACCTGGCTGATATCTGACAGGCATTTTTGCACATACAGTGCTAACATCTGATTCGGGAGCTTTTGCTGAAATAATATGCTTAAGCCTGGCGGCTTAAAATGCGTAAAGATGGGTAAAACCGCTGTGTCATTCCCCTTGATTTCATTATCCTTCATCATTAATTACATCTGTCATAAGAGAGTGACTCATGGATCGTATTATTAGTTCTTCACGCGATCGTACATCGCTACTCAGCACACATAAGGTGCTGCGCAACACCTATTTCCTGCTCAGCCTGACGCTGGCGTTTTCGGCGATCACCGCAACGGCGAGTACTGTGCTGATGCTGCCTTCACCGGGACTTATCCTGACGCTGGTGGGTATGTATGGTCTGATGTTCCTGACCTATAAAACGGCGGATAAACCGGTTGGCATTTTGTCAGCGTTCGCCTTTACCGGTTTCCTGGGCTACATTCTGGGGCCAATTCTGAATACCTACCTGTCTGCGGGCATGGGTGATGTTATCGGCATGGCGCTGGGCGGTACAGCACTGGTCTTCTTCAGCTGCTCTGCGTATGTGCTGACCACGCGTAAAGATATGTCCTTCCTCGGCGGTATGCTGATGGCAGGTATCGTGGTTGTGCTGATCGGTATGGTTGCGAATATCTTCCTGCAACTGCCGGCACTGCATCTGGCGATCAGCGCGGTGTTTATTCTGATTTCTTCAGGCGCAATCCTGTTTGAAACCAGCAATATCATCCGTGGCGGTGAAACCAACTACATCCGCGCCACTGTTAGCCTGTACGTTTCGTTGTACAACATCTTCGTCAGCCTGCTGAGCATTCTGGGCTTCGCCAGCCGCGATTAAGCAGCATCACTGATACGAAAAAAGAGAATGCCAATGGCATTCTCTTTTTTTATACCTTATTCACCCCGGCAGATATAGGTAGGATAACGCCGGTCCTGAATCAGCCACACGGCAGGTGAAAGTTCAGAAATCGTCAGGTAGTAGCGAGCGGTCGGCCAGGCAAAGCTTCCCCACTGGGCATCAGGGGTGTTGTCATTGTGTCGACGCCAGGTTTTGGTGTAACTCAATACAATGACGTTGTCATCGTCCCGCCGCTCCCACGTAAAGTCCACATCCCTGTCAATAATCAAATTTTGCCCCCCAGCTCTTGCCGCACCTTTATAGGTGGTCAACCCTGTACCGTCCCGATGAAAATAGAACTGCGCAATGGTATTGACCTTCACTTCACTTGCTTTTCCCTCATTACGCGTAAAGTTAAATTCAGTGCTGCAGGCCAGCACATCGCTTTTGCCGACCGCGCCGCAATAGTAAAACAGCGCCAGTGCACCGCCAACCACGGCACCGCCCAATCCAAAAAGAAGCCTTATTTTCATTTTTCGGCCCCACTTTTATAGCGAATAGTCTTGCACAGGCTGGTTTTATTGACCGGGCAGGCACCGATGAACATTTCATCGGCAGCGGCGAGCGAAAAACGAGCACTGAAATAATAAATATCGTACTCCTCGCGCTCACAAGCCACGTTATTGGCCTCCAGTCGCTCGGCTAATTTCGAGAGCACTAACGGTCGTCCATGATCGTTGATAATCCAGACACTACAACGTGCGATTTTTTCCTCGACCGGCTTTAATTTCGCCGGAACAGTTATCTCCTGCGGGCGGCTAATGTAAATGCCCGCCCCCAACGCTGCGACGATCAATGCCGCTATAATCAACCACCTTTTCAGGTAAGTACGCCGGGGCTGTATGTCTGGTTGCGTGGAAGGGGATTGTGGCTCAGCGGCTTGAATGTTCTCACCAGGCTGAAAAATCACATCGGCATCAAAACGGAATCCATAGCGCGGGACTGTGACGATAAATTCGTATCCCTCGCCCAGAGACTGGAAGCTTTTACGCAGTTCGCTTACCGCTTTATTGAGATTATTTCCGGATGGCGTAAAGCCAAACTCTTCCCATACGCGAGTGATCAATTCCTCCCGGCTCAGGTCGCGTCCTCGGTGTTTAATAAATTCCTGTAAAAGACGAACGGCTGGCGCCGAAAGTGATAATACAGACTCAGGTTGTCCAACAAGACTTATTGCATGTGCTTCAGGATCAAATAACAACGAATTATTGCATATAAAAAACATCTTTTATTCTCGGCTGTAACCGCATGCTTTTTATTCCCTGGTACATCGACATGAAAACCGCCTCCTGATCTGCTTATTTTTTCATCAGAAGGAATTTTCTTCCCATCCTTGGCCGCGGTATTTTCGCTTAACTATACAACCTTAAAGCCAGAAAAGCAGGATAAAAAACTGTATACAGCGAGTTAACTAATACAAATTTTCACAAACCGCTGTTCTGGTTAAAGTTTCCCTGCCCTGAAGCGATACGAAAGCAGACGGTGTCCTGGTGTTAACGCGCCGCCTTTAAACTCAGAGCAGGCAGACTGATTGTGAAACAGAAAAAAAGAGTGAGCATGACAACCGCCTTTTATGTCGCCGCGCTGTCATTGCCATTTTTCTCAGAAATGACAATGGCCAATATGAGCGTGTATCCCATGGAACTGAATGTAGACAGTTCCGGTGCGGCGCAAATTAAGGTGGCGTCAAAAACGGATGATATTCAGTTCATTCGGGTGAGGCAAAAGAAAATTCTTAATCCCGGCACGGCTCAGGAAAAAGAAATTGACGTGGCGTCATGGAAAGAAGATGGCGTGGTGGTTACGCCCGAAAAATTTGCTCTCGCGGCCGGCGCGATGCGCGTAGTTCGGTTGATATCGCTTATGCCTCCGAAAAAAGAGACCACCTGGCGCGTCTATTTTGAAGGGGTAAAACAACCTGACAGCATTATTCCGGGCAAGGCAGAAAGCCCTGCCGCGATGGCGACATTGGGCGTCAACGTGATTTGGGGCGCACTGGTCCATATTGCCCCAGAAGAAAACGTAATTTCACTGTCGTTCGACCCTCGCCGCGGAACGTTAAAAAACAATGGCACGCTGCGTGTACCGCTCAGAGAGATTGGTATTTGTGATGCAAATTCATCGTGTAAATGGATAAAAGAAGACGCGACGATTTATCCGGACACTGAACGGAAATTAAAAACACTCACAATGAGCCATGGCCAGAAATATAAATTCCGCTACTTCAACTGGGTGAATAAAACCGCTGAAGAAGCTGACTTACCCGTCGTGCAATAACACGACATCACTGTAAAACCCACGTAGTTCGTTTAAAGAGCCAAGGTGCTCATTTGTAAATATGGAGATATCAATGCGTAAGTATATTAAACCTCTGATGATTGTTGCTGCGATGGCCTCGTCCTTTAGCGCGCTGGCGATTCAAAAAGATATTACCGTTAACGCCAGCGTTGACTCACAGTTGGATATGACCCAGGCCGATAACACGCCGCTGCCGGCCAGTATCGACATGCAGTACCTGCCTGGCCGTGGTCTGGAAAGCTACCGTCTTAACACCAAGGTGTGGTCTAACTCCGCCACCAGCAACGTCAAAGTGCGCCTCGTTAGTGCGGCAAAACTCACCAACACGGATGGTGACCAGATTGTACCGATGACGGTCATTCTGGGTGATAAAACACTGTCTACCACCGATGCTGAATTTACCGGAACTGAACTGTTCCCTGGCAGCATTGAAAACGGTTCCGCAGTACTGCCACTAACCATTTCGCAAACCACTAAAGGCATTCTGAAAACCGGTCAGTACAGCGGCGTTGTCAGCCTGATGCTGACGCAGGCGACAACCACGGAAGGCGGTGCGTAACACCACAGTACCTAAGGAATAACGTCAGAGGGTGCCCACCCTCTGACGTCAGGATGATGTCGAGGCTCGGTCATGGCGTTTCACAGAAATACTCTCCTCTTAGTTGCTTTGTTACCCGCATCCATCCAACTCGCCTGCGCAGAGATGGCCGTCCCGGCAGGTTTTGAAGATCTGGCGAAAACGCAGCGCCTGTGGACAGAAGTCAATCTCTATGGCGAGTCGCTTGGCCTTTTTGAAACGGATATCACGCTTGAAACAGTAAGTTTTGTCGCGCCTGAAACCGTGGTCATGGCCATCAAACGGCAGTTTAATGATGATCCTGCCCTCGTCGCCACCGTGTCTGCAGCCCTGGCCGTTCCACTGGCCCGTAACGGCAATCTGGCATGCAGCAGCAATGGCTCCGCAACGGGGTGCGATTACCTTGATACCCAGCGCGCGGCCATTATCTATGATGAAAATAACGCCCGTATTAATCTTTTTTTCGACAAGAAATTTCTGCCTAAACAAACCACTGAAAGCCAGTGGTATCAGCCCACGCAGGACACCGAGAATGCGTTAATCCATCAGCAGAATATCAATTTTGTTGCCGACAGGGATTACCAGTCAGCCACCGTTCAGGGCAATGGCGCGCTGGCACTCACCCAGGACGGCTACTTTAACCTCGACTGGACCTGGATGGGGCAACGTTCGAAGCACCAGCAGCAACAGGAGATAACCGTCAACAATGCCTGGTTTCGTCAGGATATCTGGCGCCAATACTATGTTCAGTTGGGCGAGATGGACACTCGCGATCTGTTCAGCAATGCCGGCGGGAATATCAATCTCAGCCAACTGCCGCTGGGTAAAATTCGCGGCTTGCGCACAGGCTCAACAAGGGCATGGATCAATCCGGTTCAGCAGTCAAAGGGTACGCCTATCACCGTATTGCTTTCTCATGATGCGCGTATTGACGCCCGTCGGGGTAATCAGCTGCTGGCCAGTTTTTATCTGAATGCCGGGGCGCAAACCCTGGACACCCGTTCGTTCCCGGACGGGAGTTATACCGTGACGTTGTCCGTCTATGAAAATAACCGGCTGACGCGCACCGAGCAGGTACCGTTTACCCGAACCGGCATTACACCTTTCGATCGCGTCGAGTGGTTCCTGCAAGCAGGCGAAACTGACAATAACGATCAAAACGACGAACGCAGCGCGGTCGCGCAAGCGGGCGTCCGTCTGCCCATCACTCCGACGCTGGCGCTGACCAGCGGCGCAACAATAAAAAAAAACCAGCGCTTTCTGGAAAATGCGCTCGACTGGAGCCGTGGTTTCAACACCGGCCCGATCGATGGCGTGCTAAGTACCCGCTTTAGCTACCTATACGGCAGCGAAGGTCAACGCGGCAATATTCAGCAAATCAGCTATAACGACGGTTTTTCACTGAGCTTCTATCGCAACGCGTTATCAGCAGAAAACTGCAATACCCGAAGCGCAGGGTTTGACGCCGTGAATGGCTGTTACCGAAGCCTGTCGGTAATGTTCTCCGTCCCTGTCGGCACCTGGTACGCGAGTCTGGGGTATTCAGATAACCGCAACGAAGGACGTTATGTTGCTCGTCGGGAACTCCCGGACAGTGACGATCGCCACGATGCAGGCTTGCCATGGGAGTCGGTTTATATGACCCGCTCGCGCACGCGGGCCTGGCAGGGCGGCTTGAGTACGGCTTTCAGCGCTCGCGGCCTGAACATCAACAGCAGCATTAACCTTTTCATGCGAAACGATGACTCCCGCGCCGGTAGGGATAAAGGCGGCTACCTGAGCGTAAGCCTGTCAATGGCGCATAACCGTCAGGGCGATGCGACGAGTTATACCTCTCTGGGCGCGACGTGGCAGCACCAGCAGCGTGAAAAAAACCAACTGAGCTACAACGTGGCGCACAACTGGTATGCCGATGCACGTGGTGAAAATGAGTATGGACTGAGCGCGTCAGGCATTAACAGCGATTCGCTCAATGCCTCTGCCTATACGCGCCAGGGCGGACGCTATGGCAACGGTAGTCTGACCGTCAGCGACGCCTGGGATCGTCAGGATGGGCGTCATACCCTGAGCAGCAGCGGCAATTACAGCTCAACGTTCGCGCTATCTCGCTCTGGCCTGTGGCTGGGTCGCTGGAGCGACGGGCGTCCTGCTTCAGCTATCGCGGTTAACGTTGCCACGCCGGAAGATTCCCAGGAGCCACGCGTCGCTGTGTCGCTGGATAACGGCGGCAGCGCAGATATCCCAGGCAATAGCCGCGCCCTCTTCGCCGTGCCGGGCTATCAGCAGACGACGTTGACGATTAACGAATCGCTGGATGTCTCGCGGGGTGCCGGCAGTGAAATCACACAAGGTTCCGGCAGTAGAACGTTGTTTATGGTGCCAGGCAAACTGCTCCGTCGGCATGTGCAAACCACCGCAAGCTACACATGGCTCGGCCAGTTAACTGACGAACAACATTTGCCGTTTATTGGCGGCGTGCCACTGAACGTAAACGGCTGGAGCGACCTAGGGAACGGCGGGTTTAGCGCCCAAAGCGATGCTTTGCTGCATAACCTCTACCTGGTGCGTCAGCAGCAGTTTTATCAGTGCGCGCTAAACGTGAAAAGTATGCGCGACGTCGTACGTTACGTCGGGTCGATCCCTTGTCGGGAATTAACCTTCTCTGCCCTGCCGGATGCGGTCCAGCAACAGGCCCAACTGATGCTCGCCGGACGCAACGTGCCGACTGGCCCGACTGCCATGAACGCAGGCAACCTCACTAAAGGGAAATGATGTGAACAAAAGCCTTATTATTTTACTTTTCCTGCTCCTGTGGGCTGGCCAGGTGCTGGCGGGCGCCCCTGCGGGAAGAAACTCCAGCGTTGGTATAAGCTATGATCGCATGGCACCGCCTGCACGGTTTGATATCTGGCTTCATGAATCAGGCGGCTATGATGCTGCCGATCCGCAAAAGTGGGGACGCAATACCCTGACCTGCTTATCCCGTACCGATACCACCTATGGTGCCTGTATGACTGCCCCGGTGTGGTTCTCGGGGAATCCGGCCGCGCCCTATGCCATCAATTTACGTTTTACGCATACCCTTACCAACAAAACGGTGGATATTAAGGTGTATGGCGATCACTATCTGTTTATCAATAACAAAGTCTTTACCTTTGCCAGTTTTGTCGCGGGGGGGACAACTACTATTGCAGCCTGGAACAGAGAACCCTACTTCGATTTCTATATTGTGAAAAGCGAACTGGATAAGCTCACCCTACCGGGCATCTGGACCGCCACCCTGAAGCAGAACCTGCGTCAATGGGAGAGCGCCGACTGTGGCGGGAACTTCAATGACGTGAATGTCGGATGTCCTGGCTATCTCACCATCGCCAACTGGCAGGCAAATATTCGCATTGAGGTGGTCGATCCGGGTAATCAGCAGATTTATCTGCCCGCGTTTCCACACTCAACGCCTATCGTAAACCTCAACCTCACCAACTTCCCAGGGCGGCCCGGTGGCAGCGAGATCCAGGGGGAAAACACGCTGGATATGTGCTTGTACGACGGCAAAAACAGTACCAGCACCCGCACTTATCTGCGGTTTGAGGACAACGAGCTCAACGCTTCAGGCCGTGCCGAAGGCGCGTTTTCAATCCGGCGACGTGGCGGAAGTCAGACCGATGCGCGGGATCGTCTCGACTATCAGGTTTTTGTCACCAATCCCATTACTGGCGCAACTGAAACTGTCGCCAACGGTAAAACCGTGGTCTGGCAAGGCACCAACGATCCGCAGTATCTGCGTCAGGTCGTGCTGCCCGGCGGTCGCGAGGGCGTACTGTGCGTACCTGCCCCTATTATCCTGAAAACGCCTGCCTTTGCCGCCAGCAGCAAAAATGCCGGGGATTACACCGGTACGCTACGCATTATCTACACGCCCAGTACGTTATAAAGAGGCCGCCGTGAATTACGTCATTCTTGATAATAATCGTTTTTATGCCGAAGGGTTGCGCTATGCCCTTCTGCGCCGTAACGCTCCGACTCAGGTGAAGTGCGGCACGGTAAAGTGGCGTCGTTCGCTGCTGGCCTGCGACACCCTCGTTGTACGTTGCCGCTTTTCCGTCGCGAGGACGCATCTGGCGCTGGTCGACATTCTGCTGCAACTGGAGGCCAGACGCTGGGAGGGAACCGTTTATCTGGTGTGCAATGAAAAAGGCTGGGCACTGGCAACGCATTTGCGAAAGCGTTTTACCACGCTGACCTTGCATATCATTGATGACAGACTTGCCGTCGTGGATGCGCCGTATATGTTTGCTAAAGAGCCGCGTCGGGTACGCAGCCTGAACTGTTGTCTGACAGGCATGGAGTTCAATGTTCTCGACAGGCTGGTTAACGGACAATCGGTAAAACATGTTGCACATATGACGCAGATTAGCGAAAAGCAGGTATCGACGTATAAATGTAACGCGCTGAAGAAGCTTAATGCCAACAATCTGCTACAGCTTCTTCTGTAGGGCAAGGTTTCTCACGCCGCTCCTTATTTGCTAGACTAGGAGCGGTTTTTACTTTATCGACAGAGCACTATGTTCATTTTTGCAGGCCAGGAAATTGAGACCGATAGCGAAGGCTATCTGAAAGATACCACGCTGTGGAACGAGCCGCTGGCGGAGAAAATCGCCGAAAACGAAGGTATCGACCTCTCCCCCGAACACTGGGAAGTGGTGCGTTTCGTACGCGAGTTTTATCTGGAGTTTAATACATCCCCCGCTATCCGCATGCTGGTAAAAGCGATGGCCAACAAGTTTGGCGAAGAGAAAGGCAACAGCCGTTATCTTTACCGTCTGTTCCCAAAAGGTCCGGCCAAGCAGGCGACTAAAATTGCCGGCCTGCCGAAACCGGTCAAATGTATTTAATAGCGGATACTAAATCCCTTTAGCTCGTCGCCAGGGCGGTGTGGTTCACTGAGAACCCGTTCTACCCTGGCGCTGCTCGGCCCTCCGGCTTTTAACCACTTCATTAGCTGTTCCACCCGTTCGCTTTCACCGCAGGCGACAACCTCTACGCTGCCATCATCCATATTTTTAGCGTATCCGGTCAATCCCAGTCGTTGCGCTTCATGCTGAGTGGTGTAGCGAAATCCTACCCCCTGAACCCGACCATAGACCCAGGCGATTATGCAGACTTGTGACATTGCGGTTCTCCTTATCAACATAAATGAAGGAACAGTTACAAGGCCTCAGCGCACCTGCTTCGGCAGGCATCCGTAATGCTGGCGGAATCTTGCGGTAAATCGTGAGCCTGACAGATAGCCACAGCGTAACGCAATTTCGCCAATCGGCAGCGTGGTCGATTGTAGTTGAGAGAGCGCACAGGACATACGCACCTCTTCGACTATCTGCCGGTAACTCTGCGATTCCATCTGTAATCGTCGGCGTAACGTTGAAGTACCGATGGACAAGTGACCGGCAATATCCTGAGCTGTCCATAGCTTAGCAGGGGATAACATAATAAGTTGTCGCACCTGCTCAGTCAGATTAAATCGCCGCTCGATAAGCAGAGGCCCCGCCACACCATCATGCAGTAGCGCCAGCAATAATCCCATCGCCTGATGCTCCTGCAATTTTGCAGGTAAGTCCTGGCGTACAGCGTCCAGCAGGCTTTCCCACATAAATGCCAGTCCGTTACTCATGGGCGTGCATAGCGACGTCAATTTTGCCGGAGGGAAATCCTTGACCCAGTTATTTTTAAACGTGGTAAGGATGCTCGTCGACAGCAATAGCAAATCCGAGCGAAATGCTCCCTGCTCCGGCTGATTAATAATCTCCAGAGGCGTATTCGCCGGGATGATAATCAGCTCACCCGGCCCTGCAACCAGACGATTGTCATCCTGAATAATGACCTTACTTCCCTGCGTAATATGGCAAATAGCAGCAGAAAACAGTTTAACCCGGTGCAGGCGGTGCAGATGGCCGGAACGCACCTCAGCGGTGGTAAGGTTGTTATGGCGAAAATGTACATCCTGCACCAATGTATCCTCTTTATTTTGTTGCGTAAGTGGCGGTTAATTCAGCTTTTGAAATCACGTGCCTGTTCAGCATAAAACCGACCAGCGCACCGCTGGCGTTACTGTCAATTGGCAACGCGTCGGTATTTAACGCCCACACGGTAAACTGATAGCGATGAGGTTTATCGCCCGGTGGTGGACAAGCGCCGCCGAATCCAGCATAACCGAAATCATTGCGTCCCTGAACTGCTCCAGCGGGTAACTTATCCATGCTGGCTCCGCCAGGAAGCGTGTGGACCTGAGCCGGAATATTTACGATGGTCCAGTGCCACCAGCCGCTTCCCGTTGGCGCATCAGGATCAAACAGCGTAATGGCAAAACTTTTGGCATCAGTTGGCGGATTTTGCCAGCTAAGTTGCGGGGAAATATTGTCGCCACTGCAGCCAAACCCTTTAAACACTTGTTTTTGAGTTAATTGCAGGTTAGCGGGTATATCGGCGCTGGTGAGGCGAAATGTCGAGGCGGCAGAGGCATCAAAACTCAACGCGACAATAGCGGCGGTAGCCAGAGAGTAGAGAGCTTTCATTACATTTCCTTTTTCTGATTAAGAAATAGCAATGTAAACGGTGGGTATAAAAGAAACTGTGCCTCTGTGATAGCGTTTTGTGCCGAAACGCCCAGCGCCATACGCTGATGATTGACCTCATCATCTGTGCTACTCTACGCGCCATTTTATTTTAATGGTTTCAGGTTGGTACTTTACTCCAGCCCGCGTCACTGTTTGTGAGAGGTTGCTCCGCATGACTGAATCTACAATTCCACATTATCCTCGTTTAGTGTTAGCCAAAGGGCGCGATAAATCATTACTGCGCCGCCATCCGTGGGTATTTTCCGGTGCTGTCGCACGTATGGAAGGCAAAGCCAACCTCGGTGAAACCATCGATATTGTTGACCATCAGGGTAAATGGTTAGCACGCGGCGCGTACTCGCCTGCGTCGCAGATCCGTGCCCGCGTCTGGACATTCGACAAGTCAGAATCCATCGATATTGATTTCTTCACCCGTCGTCTGCAACAGGCGCAAACATGGCGCGACTGGCTGGCGAAAAAAGATGGGCTGGACAGCTATCGTCTGATCGCAGGAGAATCCGATGGTCTGCCGGGCATCACCATTGACCGCTTCGGCAACTTTCTGGTATTGCAACTGCTCAGCGCTGGTGCTGAATATCAACGCGCCGCGCTGATTAGCGCCCTGCAAATTGTGTTCCCGGACTGCGCTATTTATGACCGCAGCGACGTGGCCGTGCGTAAAAAAGAAGGAATGGAGCTGACCCAAGGGCCGGTAACGGGCGAAGTGCCGCCAGCCCTGCTGCCTATCGAAGAGCACGGGATGAAGCTGCTGGTTGATATTCAGCACGGTCACAAAACCGGTTATTACCTCGATCAACGCGACAGCCGTCTGGCCACGCGTCGTTATGTAGAAAATCAACGGGTTCTGAACTGTTTCTCTTATACCGGCGGCTTTGCGGTCTCAGCATTAATGGGCGGATGCCGCCAGGTGGTCAGCGTCGATACTTCTCAGGAAGCGCTCGATATTGCCCGCCAGAACGTGGAACTGAACAAGCTGGATCTGAGCAAAGCTGAATTTGTGCGTGATGACGTATTCAAACTGCTGCGCGCTTACCGCGATCGCGGTGAGAAATTTGATGTCATTGTGATGGATCCACCGAAGTTCGTCGAAAACAAAAGCCAGTTGATGGGGGCCTGCCGCGGCTATAAGGACATCAATATGCTGGCTATTCAATTGCTCAATCCCGGCGGCGTATTGCTGACCTTCTCCTGCTCCGGACTGATGACCACCGATTTATTTCAGAAAATCATCGCTGATGCCGCAATAGATGCTGGTCGTGATGTACAATTTATAGAGCAGTTCCGTCAGGCCGCCGATCACCCGGTGATCGCTACCTACCCGGAAGGGCTGTATCTGAAAGGGTTTGCCTGTCGCATCATGTAACTTGAAAAGTGGAATATTACCCTTACATAGAGGGTATCTATTTCCCGGGAGGTGACTATGATTGCCAGCAAATTCGGTATCGGCCAGCAGGTCCGCCATTCCCTGTTAGGTTACCTCGGAGTGGTCGTGGATATCGACCCGGAATATTCGCTTGATGAACCGTCAGCCGACGAGCTGGCGGTTAACGACGAACTTCGCGCCGCTCCCTGGTATCACGTGGTGATGGAAGACGATAATGGTCTGCCGGTGCATACGTATCTGGCCGAAGCGCAGCTGAGTGGCGAGCTACAGGAAGAGCATCCGGAGCAACCGTCGATGGATGAACTGGCGCGAACAATCCGTAAACAGCTTCAGGCTCCGCGTCTGCGTAATTGATGCGAACAAAAGCCCGATGGCAATTCGCTTATCGGGTTTATGCTGCTAATCCGGCCAGCAACGCGGGCCGGATTATCGACGTGCCTTAAGGCAACAACACAACCTTACTTCGCCAGTCCCAGGCGCGGGATCTCAATCGCTGGGCAGCGATCCATGACCACCGCCAGCCCCGCGTCACGCGCCAGTACGGCTGCCTGCTCGTTAATCACACCAAGCTGCATCCATAAGGTCTTCGCACCGATGGCGATAGCCTCCTGAGCAACGCCCCACGCCGCTTCTGAATTGCGGAAGACATCCACCATATCCACTTTCTCCGGCACATCCGCCAGCGTCGCGTACCCCTGTTGCCCCAACAGCGTTTTCCCGGCAACTTTTGGCGAAACGGGAATAACGTGATAGCCCTGATCGAGTAAATACTTCATTACCCGATAGCTTGGACGATCGGGTTTATCGCTTGCACCAACCAGTGCAATCGTACGGGTAGATGTCAAAATGCCAGCAATATCGGTCTCTTTCATCGTCTTCCTCCAGGCTGTTTAACAAAGTGTACGACAAACCTGGCCTTGCAACCATTCATCCCATACTGGCGCATGAGAGCTAAACTCAAAAATATGTCTATATGTTAGTAAACATGATCATCGAAAAATTTAGATACATCTGATGCAGATATTTTCTGGACAGGAGAGACCTATGAAAGCCGGCATTGTGACAGCCTTGATTGCTCTGTGTTTGCCGGTAACCGTTTTTGCTACCTCTTTACGTCTGTCGAGTGAAATTGACCTTCTGGTGCTGGACGGAAAAAAAGTCTCCAGCTCATTACTGCGTGGTGCCGACAGTATTGAGCTGGAAAATGGTCGGCACCAGCTTGTATTTCGCGTAGAAAAAACCCTTCGCTTGTCCAGCCACGAAGAACGTCTGTATATTTCCCCTCCGTTGGTTATCAGCTTTGATACTCAGCTCGTCAGCCAGGTTAATTTTCATCTTCCTCGTCTCAACAATGAGCGGGATGCCTCACATTTCGATGATGCACCTCGTGTGGAACTGCTGGATGGGGACGCCATGCCTATCCCCGTTAAGCTGGATATTCTGTCAATCACCTCGACGGCGAAAATCGTGGATTATGAAATGGAAACTGAGCGCTATAACAAAGCGGCTAAACATGCGTCATTGCCACAATTCGCCACCATGATGGCCGACGACAGCTCGCTGCTTTCTGGGGTGTCTGAACTGGATCGGGTGCCGCCTCAGTCGCAAACGCTGACCGAGCAACGATTAAAATTTTGGTTTGAGCAGGCCGACGCCCAAACGCGAAGTAACTTTCTGCAGTGGGCCCAGAAACAGCCTTCTTCATGACATTTATGTTCCCATACGCATTTTTTTTGTCTTTCTCTTGCAGCGTCAAGTGCTTCCAGTACTCTGTAACAAGGTTAACTTGGGAGCTGTACTATGGAATTAACGACTCGCACATTGCCAGCGCGTAAGCATATTGCGCTGGTGGCACACGATCACTGTAAAAAGATGTTGATGAGCTGGGTGGAACGCCACCAGCCGTTGCTGGAAAAACACGTTCTGTATGCCACGGGAACAACAGGCAACTTAATTCAACGCGCGACAGGAATGGACGTCAACGCGATGCTGAGCGGTCCAATGGGGGGTGACCAGCAGGTGGGCGCGCTGATTTCAGAAGGGAAAATAGATGTGCTGATCTTCTTCTGGGATCCGCTCAACGCCGTTCCCCACGATCCTGATGTCAAAGCCCTACTGCGCCTGGCCACAGTCTGGAACATTCCGGTCGCCACCAACGTGTCGACCGCCGATTTTATTATCCAGTCGCCAAACTTCAACGATGCGACGGACATACTAATTCCGGATTACGCCCGTTATCTGGCAGAACGCCTCAAATAATGCCCAGGCAGGCGGCAACTACCGCCTGCATTTCAGGGTTTCCTCGTTACGGGTACATCCAGTCGCTTAAGCTCATCAACAAAACACGATGGTGTTTCTTTATTGAACAGCAACCACACCCGGTGACGTGCGCGCGTTAGTGCCACATACAGCAGCCTTCGCTCTTCGGCATCCGGAAAATCTTCAACCGGCGGGAGTAACGCCTCTTCCATAATCGACTCGCGGGCTGGCGCAGGAAAGCCATCATTACCCTCATGAAGACCGACGACAATAACGTAGTCCGCTTGCTGCCCTTTACTGGCATGGATAGTCATAAAATCCAGCTGTAGCTTAGGCCAGCGGGTAGACGCTTTCTCCAGACTGGTCGGTTTCAGATGATGGTATCGCGCCAGGACCAGAATTCTCTCTTCTGTTTTCACAAAACCCGACAGTTTATCCAACAGCAGATCCAACTGGTTTTCATCAAGCAAGGTGACGGCTTTTTTATCCCCTGTCATCAGGCTGTTGAGCGGTTTCGTAAGCTGATGAGGATTCTGCTGGATAAACTGATTTGCGACCTCGCCAATACGGCTATTGAAACGGTAAGTCGTATCCAGATTACAGCGATCGCCCTCGCCAAAGTTTTGCTGGAACGCGGTGGTCAGAGATAGTTGCGCCCCGCTAAACCGGTAAATGGCCTGCCAGTCATCGCCTACGGCAAACAGCGTAGTCTGCGAGTTTTGCTTGCGTAGCGCGGCCAACAAGGCGGCACGCTGAGGAGAAATGTCCTGAAATTCATCGACCAGAATATGCTTCCAGGGACTAATAAACCGCCCTTTTTCCAGAATAACAATGGCCTGATGGATTAACCCGGAAAAATCGACGGCATTCTCGTCCTTCAGGGCGCTCTTCCAGGCTTTGAGCAGGGGCGCCATGAGCTTTATGCGTTTACTGAACAGGTCGCGGATCTCCTCCGGGGCATTGGCAATCATCTCCGCCTGCGCTCCGCCATGCATACGCATCAGGCTAACCCAGCGATCGAGACGGGAGGCCAAACGCCGCTGTAATTTTTCGTCGTCCCAGAAGTTACCTTCAGGTACAGACCACTGCATCTCTTCTTCTAACCACTGTCGCCAGCCTTTGGCCTGCGCTTTTTTCTCGCTGCACTGCTGACGCCAGGTAGTAATGAAGAGTTTGCTGCGCGCAACGGCGTCATTTTCAAGCTTGCTAACTGTCGGGACTTTTTTGCTGCCCTGTGAAATGATATGCAGCGCCAGTGAATGAAACGTCCGCGCGGTGACCTCGTCCGTATGCAGACGTTCACGGATGCGATCGTCCATCTCCTGGGCTGCTTTGCGTCCAAACGCCAGCAACAGAATTTGTTCAGCCGCCGCCTCGCCTCGCGCTAACAACCAACCCGCACGAGCGACAAGAACCGATGTTTTGCCGCTTCCCGCCCCTGCAAGCACCAATAATGCTTGCTCACCATTCACCACCGCGCGTGCCTGGGCAGGGTTCAGCGGCGAAGATTCAATGTGCTGGAAAAACTCGGCATGCTCTGCCAGCATCGCATCGGTATAGGCCTGATTGTGCTGTAAACGACAGGCCTCAATATCCTGCAACCATGCCTGGCATTGGCGTAACGCCTCCCGGCAATTTTCAAATTCTTCCAGCCGCTTCACCGGTAGCGGCAATGCGGCAAAGGCTCGGAGGATCTGCTGTTGCAATCCTGAGATTTGGCTACGCGTCAGCCATTTATTTTCACTTGTCCGGGATGCAATCGCATCCAACTGCTGCTGTAAAACCCCCGCAGCAACGTCACTCATTTCCTGGCTCCACTGTTGCCAGAGCGCATTTAAATGATGATGGAAGCGTTGGGTTTCCGCCCACTCTGTACCGTGAAGGCGAACCACCTTCTCATCCGGGAGTACAAACTCCAGCTCTCCCCATACCAGGCCGCGTTTGCAATGAATAGCCAGCAACTGATTGAAGGGAATAAGATACTCGTGACGATCGCCGGAAACTTTAATCCCGGCATTGAGAATAACGGCCCGATCGTAAGGGTGTTGTGCCAGACGTTTTCCAAGAGAAGTTGCTTTCAGTTCCATAAGACTCAAGCGGATCCACACGAAGAGGTTTGCTTATCAGTGTAACCGCCAGAGAAAACGTGCTCCAGCCCAAAAAAACGTTACAATTGCCGAATTCACAGAAAACCAGAGTTAACCGAGGGTTTATGCGTACTGTTCTGAATATTTTAAATTTTGTGCTGGGTGGGTTCGCCACCACCCTGGCCTGGTTATTGGCTACGCTGGTCAGTATTGTGCTTATTTTTACATTACCCTTGACCCGTTCGTGCTGGGAAATAACCCGACTCTCGCTGTTTCCCTATGGCAACGAAGCGATTCATGTCGATGAACTTAATCCGGCAGGGAAAAACGTGCTTCTTAATACCGGTGGCACATTGCTCAATATTTTCTGGCTGATTTTCTTCGGTTGGTGGCTGTGCCTGATGCACATTGTCTCCGGTATTGCCCAGTGCATTTCGATTATTGGTATTCCGGTGGGCATTGCGAACTTTAAAATCGCTGCTATTGCACTCTGGCCGGTGGGTCGCCGGGTGGTTTCAGTCGAAGTTGCCCGCGCTGCGCGTGAAGCCAATGCGCGCCGTCGCTTTGAATAATCAGGACTGATGGCCTTTATGTTAAGTCCACTGCTTAAACGCTATACCTGGAACAGCACCTGGCTGTACTACGTGAGAATTTTTATCGCGCTTTGTGGCACCACAGCGCTGCCCTGGTGGCTGGGCGATGTTAAGCTGACCATCCCGCTCACGCTGGGTATGGTCGCTGCCGCGCTGACCGATCTGGACGATCGTCTCGCTGGCCGGCTGCGCAATTTGATCATCACGCTGATCTGCTTTTTTATTGCCTCGGCCTCTGTCGAACTGCTCTTCCCATGGCCATGGCTGTTTGCCATTGGATTAACGCTTTCCACCAGCGGCTTCATTCTGCTGGGGGGGTTAGGCCAGCGCTATGCAACCATCGCTTTTGGTGCGTTGTTGATTGCCATTTATACCATGCTGGGAACGTCGCTTTACGATCAGTGGTATCAGCAGCCGATCCTGTTGCTCGCTGGTGCTATCTGGTACAACCTTCTGACGCTGACCGGGCATCTCCTGTTCCCCATCCGCCCACTACAGGACAACCTTGCGCGTAGCTACGAACAGTTAGCGCACTACCTGGAACTGAAATCACGCCTTTTTGATCCCGACATTGAAGATGAAAGCCAGGCACCGTTATATGATTTGGCCCTCGCTAATGGGCAATTGATGGCGACGCTAAACCAGACCAAAGTATCGTTACTGACTCGCCTGCGCGGTGACCGCGGACAGCGCGGAACGCGTCGAACGCTACATTACTATTTTGTAGCGCAGGATATTCACGAACGCGCCAGCTCCTCACATATTCAGTATCAAACGCTACGCGACCATTTCCGTCACAGCGACGTAATGTTTCGCTTCCAGCGCTTGATGTCGATGCAGGGGCAAGCCTGCACCCAGTTGTCCCGCTGTATTTTATTACGCACGCCTTACCAGCACGATCCGCACTTTGAGCGCGTCTTCACGCATATAGATGCCGCCCTGGAGCGTATGCGTGCGAGCGGTGCGCCTGCAGACCTGCTCAACACGCTGGGATTTTTGCTCTCAAACCTGCGAGCTATCGACGCCCAACTGGCCACCATCGAGTCAGAACAGGCCCAGGTACTCTCGCGTAATGAGTCTGAAAATCAGCTTGCCGATGACAGTCCGCATGGGTTCAGCGATATCTGGTTACGTCTGAGCCGTAATTTTACGCCTGAGTCAGCCCTGTTTCGCCATGCCGTGCGCATGTCGCTGGTGCTTTGTGTCGGCTATGCCATCATCCAGATTACCGGGATGAACCACGGATACTGGATCCTGCTGACCAGTCTGTTTGTCTGTCAGCCAAACTACAACGCCACCCGACATCGCCTGGCGCTAAGGATTATCGGCACATTGGTAGGGATCGCCATTGGTTTGCCTATTCTGTGGTTTGTTCCCTCTCTGGAAGGTCAGTTGATACTTTTGGTGATCACTGGCGTACTGTTTTTTGCCTTTCGCAACGTCCAGTATGCACACGCCACGATGTTTATCACGCTGCTGGTATTGCTGTGCTTTAATCTGCTCGGTGAAGGTTTCGAAGTGGCGCTGCCGCGCGTCATCGATACGCTGATTGGGTGTGCCATCGCTTGGGCAGCCGTCAGTTTTATCTGGCCAGACTGGCGTTTTCGTAACCTGCCGCGTGTCATTGAGCGGGCCACTGACGCAAACTGTCGTTACCTCGATGCTATTCTTGAACAATATCATCAGGGTCGTGATAATCGTATGGCATACCGTATCGCCCGTCGTGACGCGCACAATCGTGATGCAGAGCTTGCCTCCGTGGTGTCGAACATGTCGAGTGAACCGGATGTCACGGCCCAAACGCGAGAAACAGCATTTCGCTTGCTGTGCCTCAATCATACGTTTACCAGTTACATTTCCGCCCTTGGCGCACACCGCGAACAGTTAACCAACCCGGAAGTTCTGGCATTACTGGATGATGCCGTCTGCTACGTTGATGACGCGCTTCACTATCAACCCGCAGACGAACAGCGCGTCTACCAGGCGCTGGAGGGGCTAAAGCATCGAATTCAGCATCTTGAGCCACGTCCGGATAGTAAAGAACCGCTTGTTATACAGCAGGTTGGGTTATTGATCGCCCTGCTACCGGAAATCCGGCGATTACAACAGCAAATTGCCGTGCTGCCTTCTAATACCCCGGCTTCGGCGTCAGGGAACTGACCCACTCCACCAGCTCCTGGCGACGGACCGCCGGGAGCGCTGCTTCATGCACGCCACCGACCGCGCCTTCAAGGGCATAAAGTATTTTTACCGTCAGGGCTGGATTATTTTGCCGCAGTTTCAGCCAGCACATTTGGGCGCCCAACGTTCGCAATGTTCCCTCATCTTTAATTCCTGCTTCATTTAGCAGGGTCTCCAGATGAAACGTCATATTTGGTAGTTCCCGCAGACGATGTTGAGCAAAGCGACTCTGTTTTTCCTTAACAGCAGCATCCAATGAGTACCGCGATAACGACACTAACTGCTGCTGGTTTTGCCACAGCGCATCATTCACCTGATAGTAGTTGAGTACCACCGGACGCCCGCGCTTTATAAATGTCAGCCAGACAGGCGGATTTTTTACACAGTACTGTACGCTCTGCTCGCAGGCCCGAAGATATAACTCACCGCTGGCGACCATCGCAAAGACCGTATCCCCAACCGTCAAACTGTAGCTGCCAAACAGTGAGCGATAATGAATGGTTCCCAGAGATGCCAGATATTCTTGTGATTTATAGATCTTTGCATAAGAAAGTTCTTTCATAAAAATCCTTTTAAATCATAACGTAAGCAAATGATTTTCAGTAGCAGATCCGTTAATGACGAAAATAGGCAACTTATTCGCATGGGGCAAGATGAATTTTATTTTTCCCGTAACTACGACTAAAAATTGCGAACCTGTTTCCGAAAATAAGGTTGATCTTTGTTGATAGCAGGGTTACTGTATATCCATACAGTAACTCACAGGGCTGGATTGATTATGTACACTTCAGGCTATGCAAATCGTTCTTCGTCGTTCTCTTCCGCATCAAGCAACATTGCGCGCGTTTCATCAGAGAACGCAACCGCTGGGCTTATCAGTGAAGTAGTCTATCGCGAGGACCAGCCCATGATGACGCAACTACTGCTGCTTCCCCTCCTGCAACAGTTAGGGCAGCAATCACGCTGGCAGCTGTGGCTGACGCCTCAGCAAAAATTAAGTCGGGAGTGGGTGCAGTCGGCCGGACTTCCATTGACAAAAGTAATGCAGATTAGCCAGCTCTCCCCCTGCAATACGCTGGAATCGATGATTCGAGCGCTGCGCACAGGTAATTACAGCGTCGTTATCGGCTGGCTGGCAGAAGAATTGACGGAAGATGAACATGCCGAGCTGGTAAAAGCGGCTGATGTAGGAAATGCTATGGGATTTATCATGCGTCCTGTTCGCGCACAGTCACTTGCGGGGAGACAGCATTCCGGGCTAAAAATTCACTCGAATTTGTATCATTGAGTAAAATTAGGATTTATCCTGGAATTTTTTTTCATGCTTCAATTTGCCTTTGAGCTTTAACGCGTTTTTCGTCCGAACGCCTGTCTCAAGCGGTTTTCAGGAAATCCTCAGTGCATTTAGTCATCAATAAATGTTAAATATTATGTATACAAGCCTTTTTTTTTCATATGCCTGACGGACTTCACACTTGTAAGTTTTCAACTACGTTGTAGACTTTACATCGCCAGGGGTGCTCGGCGTAAGCCGCAGATATCGGTAGAGTAACTATTGAACTGGTCCCCGGGTGAAGGATTTAACCGTGTTATCTCTCTTCGGAGATATTCATGGCGAATTTTGGATGATAACGAGGCGCAAAAAATGAAAAAGACAGCTATCGCAATTGCAGTGGCACTGGCTGGTTTCGCTACCGTGGCGCAGGCCGCTCCGAAAGATAACACCTGGTACGCTGGTGCTAAACTGGGCTGGTCTCAGTACCATGATGTTGGCAACAACCAGATCAACAACGCCGGTCCTACCCACGAAAGCCAACTGGGTGCTGGTGCGTTCGGTGGTTATCAGGTTAACCCGTACGTAGGTTTTGAAATGGGTTACGACTGGTTAGGCCGTATGCCGTACAAAGGCTACACCGACCAGACTCATCAAAACGGCGCTTTCAAAGCTCAGGGCGTTCAGCTGACCGCTAAACTGGGTTACCCAATCACTGACGATCTGGACGTTTATACCCGTCTGGGTGGTATGGTTTGGCGTGCAGACGCTAAAAACAACGAAGGCTTCAAAGACCACGACACTGGTGTATCCCCAGTATTCGCTGGTGGCGTAGAGTATGCAATTACTCCTGAAATCGCTACCCGTCTGGAATACCAGTGGACCAACAACATCGGTGACGCGAACACCGTTGGCGGTCGTCCGGATAACGGTCTGTTAAGCGTTGGTGTTTCTTACCGTTTCGGCCAGCAGGAAGAAGCAGCTCCAGTAGTTGTTGCTCCGGCTCCGGCTCCAGAAGTACAGACCAAGCACTTCACTCTGAAGTCTGACGTTCTGTTCAACTTCAACAAAGCAACTCTGAAACCAGAAGGCCAGCAGGCTCTGGACCAGATGTACAGCCAGCTGAGCAACCTGGATCCGAAAGACGGTTCCGTAGTGGTTCTGGGCTTCACTGACCGCATCGGTTCTGACGCTTACAACCAGGGTCTGTCTGAGAAACGTGCTCAGTCCGTTGTTGATTACCTGATCTCTAAAGGTATTCCTTCTGACAAAATCTCTGCACGTGGCATGGGCGAATCTAACCCGGTTACTGGCAACACCTGTGACAACGTGAAAGCTCGCGCTGCACTGATCGACTGCCTGGCTCCGGATCGTCGTGTTGAGATCGAAGTTAAAGGTATCAAAGACGTTGTAACTCAGCCTCAGGCTTAAGTTATCGTCTTATAAAAAAACCCCGCATCGCGGGGTTTTTTTTCATCTGTGTTTTAATCAAAGCACACTACTACGTCACCCATTAAACCACCCTGCCACTACTCTTTTCCGAGTAGTGCCTGTAAATCCTGTTTTAAGGTCGACATTTTATTCGCGTACTTCTCTTTATGCTCCGCATCTTCAATCAGTTGCACAATGGTTTCAGAAAGCGTTTTACCCCGCCGCTGCGCAAGGCCAGCTAAGCGTTGCCAAACCATAAACTCCAGATCGATAGATTTCTTTCGCGTATGCTGATGCTCAGCATTAAAGTGCCGCTTGCGCCTCGCCCGTATGGTCTGTTTCATACGATTGAGTAGCGCAGGGTTCATGTGTTCTTCAATCCAGGTATTAACCCGAACCGGTTCATTTTCGAGGGTTAGCAATAAATCAACGGCTTCTTTGGCAGCGCTGGCCTCCACGTAACGGGTTATTAATTCCCCCTCACGATGCTTCTTCACCAGATACTTCCACTTCCAGCCGCTTTCAAGATTTTCAAGTTGTTGATATTTCATTGCGATCTCAATGTTACCGTGTAACTCTTATCAGAATATCAGCTTTTTGAGCAACTGAAGAAAAGAATATCCAGCCTGTGAACTGCCGCGCGTCATCACAACCGTTTCGCAGTGCTTTCCAGGTGTGTAGTGATGAGGGTTACGGTATAATCTCGTTTTTAACAACAGACTAAAAAACATCAACTTTGACCATTACGAAACTTGCATGGCGTGATCTGGTTCCTGATACCGACAGTTATCAGGAAGTATTTGCACAGCCGCACGTCACTGACGACACCGATACCTTACTTAGTGATACTCAGCCACGTTTACAATTCGCGCTAGAGCAGCTTCTGCAGCACTGGACGACGTCCTCGTTCATGCTGGTAAAAGCGCCAGAAGAGCTTGAATACCTTAACCTTATTGCGACAGCCGCACGTACACTACACACGGATGCAGGGCGCCTGACTGGAGGTCATTATGATATCTCTGGTCACACTATCCGGTATCGTACAGCAGAAAAAGCAGAAGACAATTTTGCGACGTTAACTCAGGTGGTCAACGCTGACTGGGTTGAAGCCGAACAACTGTTTGGCTGTCTGCGTCAGTTCAATGGCGACATTACGCTGCAGCCAGGTCTGGTACATCAGGCGAATGGCGGGGTGTTGGTTATCTCATTACGCACGCTGCTGGCCCAGCCACTGCTGTGGATGCGCCTGAAAGCCATCGTCAGCCACGAGCGTTTTGACTGGGTAGCTTTTGATGAGTCTCGCCCATTACCCGTTTCCGTTCCGCCTATGCCGCTTAAACTGAAAGTGATTTTAGTCGGTGAACGCGAATCACTGGCGGATTTTCAGGACATGGAGCCAGAACTGGCTGAGCAGGCCATTTACAGCGAATTTGAAGACAACCTGCAGATAGTCGATGCCGAAACCATGACACAGTGGTGCCAGTGGGTAACGCATACCGCCACGCGCAACAATTTGCCCTACCCCGCGCCTGATGCCTGGCAGGTTCTGATCCGCGAAGCGGTGCGCTATACCGGCGAACAGGATACGTTGCCGCTTAACCCCTTGTGGATCATCCGACAGTTCAAAGAAGTGGCCCCGCTATGCGAGAGCGAAACCTGCACAGCGGAACAGTTCAGCCTGATGCTGGCGCAGCGCGAATGGCGGGAAGGATTCCTGGCCGAACGTATGCAGGATGAGATCCTGCAAGAGCAAATCCTTATCGAAACGGAAGGCGAGCGAATTGGTCAGATCAACGCCCTGTCGGTCATTGAGTTTCCGGGTCATCCTCGCGCGTTTGGGGAACCATCACGCATCAGCTGCGTGGTGCATATTGGCGATGGCGAATTCACAGATATTGAGCGCAAAGCCGAGCTGGGAGGAAATATTCATGCCAAAGGCATGATGATTATGCAGGCGTTCCTGATGTCTGAACTCCAGCTGGAACAGCAAATTCCTTTCTCAGCCTCGCTGACCTTTGAGCAATCATACAGCGAAGTAGACGGTGACAGCGCGTCGATGGCGGAATTGTGTGCATTGATTAGCGCCCTCGCCGACGTCCCTGTGAATCAAAGCATCGCCATTACTGGTTCCGTCGATCAATTTGGTCGGGCGCAACCTGTCGGCGGTCTGAACGAGAAAATTGAAGGTTTCTTCGCCATCTGTCAGCAGCGTGAGCTGACAGGCACACAGGGCGTTATCATTCCATCAGCTAACGTCAGGCATCTGAGCCTGCAACCAGCGCTGCTACAGGCGATAGAAGAAGAAAAATTCACTATCTGGGCGGTGGACGACGTGACCGATGCGTTGCCGCTGTTATTAAATCTGGTGTGGGATGGCGAAGGCCAGACAACGCTGATGCAAACCATCCAGGAGCGCATTGCGACAGCAACGCAGCAGGAAGGCCGTCATCGTTTTCCATGGCCGCTACGTTGGTTGAACTGGATTATTCCGAACTGATCGGACTTGTTCAGCGTACACGTGTTAGCTATCCTGCGTGCTTCAATAAAATAAGGCTTACAGAGAACATGGTAGATAAACGCGAATCCTATACAAAAGAAGACCTTCTTGCCTCTGGTCGCGGTGAGCTGTTTGGCGCAAAAGGCCCACAACTGCCTGCACCAAGCATGCTGATGATGGACCGTGTCATTAAGATGACCGAAACCGGTGGCAACTTTGACAAAGGTTATGTTGAAGCTGAACTGGATATCAACCCGGACCTGTGGTTCTTCGGATGCCACTTCATCGGTGATCCGGTAATGCCAGGCTGCCTGGGTCTGGATGCCATGTGGCAGTTAGTTGGATTCTATCTCGGCTGGCTGGGCGGCGAAGGTAAAGGCCGCGCGCTGGGCGTAGGCGAAGTGAAATTCACCGGTCAGGTTCTGCCGACCGCGAAGAAAGTCACTTACCGCATTCACTTCAAACGCATCGTTAACCGTCGCCTGATCATGGGCCTGGCTGATGGTGAAGTGCTGGTTGATGGTCGTCTGATCTACACCGCAAACGATCTGAAAGTAGGCCTCTTCCAGGATACTTCCGCGTTCTAATCGCCGAGATCAGGCATTGCGTCGTTGTCGGATGACAGCATAAACGCCTTATCCGGTCTGCAAAAAGGCGAAACCTCCGCTCTGCGGAGGTTTCTTTTATCTAAAGAGACAGAATCAGGCCATTAAAACCCTATCCCCCATGGCTTCTCGCCAGCCTCCCAGCCAGTATGATCTCTGATTCAGCGTCTGATAGGGACACATTTCTTTTGAGCGTCCGGCAATGCCGGCCTGATATCCACGTTGATGTGCCCGTTCCAGGCGATCTCGTTTTTGTCTCTTCATGCCTCGTTTCCCTCATCTTTAGTTCTGGTGGAAAAGAAAACAGTGATTACTAAGTGTGCAATCACACTAAACGAATACCCCTAAACATCAGGCTCGTCAATGCGCAAAATTCACGCCAGTGTCATATTTGTGAGCTACCCGCAAAATCATTTGTACAAAAATAATCAGTCAGAACAGTTATCTTCACGCAAAAAAAACCGCCCCGGGCAACGAACCAGGGGCGGTATAATTTACAATTATTTAAGCTTAAGGAATGCGTTTTAGCTCTTGAGCAATTGCCGTCGCTTCCTGGCTCCAGGCGTTGGCGAGAACCTTCACCATCTCATCGTAGCCGTCCTTAGTCTGCACAGCTTCGATGTGGAATGGGCGTTTAATCAACTGTCCCTGGTGATTCAGTAGCCATTCGCCGCTTACGATAACCTTCCCATCGTACCTGCCGTGGAAGCCGGTTACAGTGACGTTCAACGTATCCTGCGTGCTTCCCAGCGGCTGCGATGCAACAACCCAGCCAGGTAATTGCATACTGAGGTTCGTCACCAGCGTATTGCGCAATTGCTGATCTAATGGGCTGGCCCAGAGATTATTATTCGCTATCACATATTGCACATCGCTGGTCTGGTAAACCACCCCATTACCCGCCAGATAGTCCGGCACCGCAATCTGCTCAACCCACAGCAGACGGTTACCCTGGTTGGCGGAGCTCTGGACGCCACCTTGCGCGATAGGAAGCTGATAATAGCTTTTATTTTCTCCGCTGGAGCTGCATGACGTCAGCCAGACCGCCATCATCACCACTAGCCACTTTTTCATTGTTTCGCCCTCTTCGGCTCTGGATCTTTTTTGTCCTTCGCTTCAAATACCAGCGCATTGCTCTTATCGTTCAACGTTTTCAGTACTGGTTGCAGTTCGCGCAGTACCTGATCAAGACGCTGCATATCCGCCACCATCTTGTTGTAGGCGGCAGATCCTGGCTGGAAGCCCTGCATGCTACGATTAAGTTCACGCAACGTATTTTGCATATCTGCCGGAAGATCCTGCATTGACTGACTGGACGTGATCTTATTCATGTTATCCAGCGTAGTTTGCAAATGCTTCATCGTACGCTGGCTTTCTGACAACGTATTGGTCGCCTGCTCAATCATCGGGTTCAACGGCAGATTATTAATCTTATCCAGCGCTTCCATCAGACGTTGCTGGATCTGCGCCAAACCGCCACTAACCGTCGGGATAATCTGGTAACCATTAAATTCGCGCACGCCGGTAATCGGCGGTTCTTTCGGGTAGAAGTCGAGATCAACATACAGCGCGCCGGTCACCAGGTTCCCGGTTTTCAGCGATGCGCGTAATCCACGTTTGAGCAATTGCTCCAGATGAGCGCCAACATCAGTGTCCTCGCCCAGCTGTGCTTTCAGGCGTTCTGGTTCGATACGTACCAGTACTGGAATACGATAATCATTGTTAAATACCTGACGCATATTCGGTGAGAAGAAAGGTACTTTACTTACCGTCCCCAAACGAATACCGCGGAACTCCAGCGGTGCGCCTGGCTGCAAACCACGAATCGAATCCTTAAAGAACATCAGGTAATCAATATGATCCGTATACAGGGAATCCTGAATACTTTTTTGATCGTCATAAAGATTAAACGCGGACTGTTGCCCAACCGGTTCACCTTGTTCTAAGCCTTCTGGCACATCAAAACTTACGCCACCACCAAACAGCGTGGAGAGCGATCCCATTTCTACGCGCATACCTGCAGAGGTAAGATCCACGGCGATCCCGCTGTCTTTCCAGAAACGTACATTGCTGGTCACCAGACGATCATTAGGCGCATTGATGAAGAGCTGGTAACTGATAGTACGTTTTTGCGCATCAAAGGTACTGGTCTCAACCGAACCCACGCGATAACCACGGAACAATACCGGATCGCCCGGGCTTAACTGCCCGGCTTTTTTACTGTCCAGTATCACGCGGATCCCTTTCGCATCTGGCGGTGCCAGCGGCGGTGAGTCCAGTAGTTGGTAATTTTCTAGCTTATTCCCTTTATTGCCGGGCTGCAGTTCAATATATGCCCCAGACAATAGCGTGCCCAGGCCGCTGATACCTTCACGTCCAACCTGCGGCTTAACAACCCAAAAAACAGAGTCTTTATGCAGCAGCTTTTCCATTCCGGAGTTAAGGCGAGCTTTAATCTCCACATGGGTCAAATCATCCGTCAGAGTGGCGCTCTCGACGATACCGACATCGACGCTGCGGCTTTTAATCGTCGTTTTGCCCCCTTCAATCCCTTCGGCATTGGTGGTAATCAGCGTGACTTCCGGCCCTTGATGGCTGTAGTGATAAAACAGGACCCACGCGCCAATGAGCGCAGTAACGATTGGGAATATCCACACGGGCGACCAGTTTTTCACCTTCTGCACTTTGGCTTCCCCACTTTTAGATTCCATGCTGTCAGGACTCCTCATGATCTGGTTCTGGTTCACGGTCCCACGACAGACGCGGATCAAATGTCATCGCAGAAAACATTGTCATAATGACGACTAAAGCAAACATCAAAGCACCCATTGCAGGATAAATGTTCATTAACCCCCCCATACGCACCAGCGCAGAGAGTACCGCAATCACAAAAACGTCGATCATTGACCAGCGACCGACAAATTCCACCACTTCATAAATCAAGTGCATACGTTCACTGTCACGTTTGCCGTGCCCCTTGGCATCCCAACATAGCCAGGCAATGGCAATCATTTTCAACGTCGGCACCATAATACTGGCGATAAAGATAACCGCCGCCACTGGATAAGAACCCTCGCTCCAGATCAAAACTACGCCTTCAAGAATCGTTGACGGCAACCTGGAACCGAGCAAATCGGTGATCATGATCGGCAGGATGTTGGCAGGAAGATAAAGCATGATTGACGTGAACAATAACGCCAGCGTCCATTGCAAACTGTTTTTACGACGCACGTAGCCTTTGGTCTCGCAGCGTGGGCACACCCGTTCGTCAGCGGGAAGAATCGCGGTGCAGCAGGAACAAGAACGCAGCCCCTGCCGGATACCGGGCACGCCTGGCTTTAATTCCTGCTTAATGACAGGCATTGGCGCAATATCATCCCACAGCCAACGGCGGTCAACGCACTGGAACGCCCGTAGCTGTAGAACACAAAAGAAACACCATGGGATGAAACTGCTGCCCACGCCGATATCACCATACGCCATCAGCTTAACGAAACTGACCAGCACTCCGGCGAGGAAGATTTCCGCCATCCCCCAGCTTTTCAACTGAAACAGGACGCGCGCCAGCCGGGCCTTTAGCCAGCCGGGCATTTCGGCCCGGTTCACCAGCAGCAGAATAGTCAGTAAACAAAACGCGGGAACCAACTGGACGAATAATAAAAAAAACGTGCCGAGGCTGGCGTAATCTTCTGAGAAAAGCACGCTGGGGATTTCCAGCAACGTCACTTCGCTGCTTACCCCTGCGACGTTCATATTCACAAAAGGGAAGAGGTTTGATAAAAGCAGCATGAAAAGCGCTGCTAAAACATAGGCAGTAGGACGCTGCCTTGGCGCGTCCCACTCAACCGTTAACGTAGTGCCACATCGTGGACATGCCGCTTTCTGACCATGCTCCAGGCGCGGTAACGCCACCAGCATGTCACACTGCGAGCACAAAATATGCTTCGCGGCATGGTGATGTTCGCACATATGTGCTCCTTTAAATTATGCGCCATTCTTCAAAGATTCAAGATACTCCCAGCGCTCAAAGGCTTGCTCAAGTTCTTGTTCCGCTTCGTTCAGATTAGCTAAAACCTGTTGCGTTTGCTCGTGCGGCTGACTGAAAAAAGTGGCGTCAGCAACCTGAGCTTGTAATGTTTCCAGCTTAGCTTCCAGTTCTTCAAGCAATGCGGGGAGCTGCTCCAGTTCGCGCTGCAGTTTATAGCTTAGTTTGCTCGTGCCACGTTTGACAATTTCTGCTTTAGGAGCAACAGCTTCCTCTGTTTTTTTCACAACGGGCTGTTTAAACGCCACATGCTGCGATTGCTGGCTGCGCGCGTCATGGTAACCGCCGACATAACGACCAATTTTACCACCGCCTTCGAAGATCCAGCATTCCGTAACGGTATTATCCACAAACTGACGGTCATGGCTCACCAGCAGTACGGTGCCCTGATAGCTGTCAATCAGCTCTTCAAGCAGTTCCAGCGTTTCGACGTCAAGATCGTTCGTTGGTTCATCGAGAATTAAAAGATTACTGGGTTTCAGGAACAAACGCGCCAACAACAGGCGGTTTCGTTCTCCGCCGGAGAGCGCGCGTACTGGCGTCATCGCCCGTTTTGGATGGAACAGGAAGTCCTGCAGGTAGCCCAACACATGGCGTGGTTTACCGTTAACCATCACCTCTTGCTTACCTTCGGCCAGATTGTCCATCACGGTTTTATCCGGATCCAGTTCAGCACGGTGCTGATCGAAATAAGCCACTTCCAGCTTGGTCCCAACATGAATGCGTCCACTGTCTGCCTGCAGTTGGCCTAGCATCAGTTTGAGCAGCGTCGTCTTACCGCAACCGTTAGGGCCAATTAACGCAATTTTGTCGCTGCGCTGCACCTGCGCGGAGAAATCTTTTACCAGTTGCTTACCATCAACCTGATAATCCACATTCTCCATTTCGAAGACAATCTTGCCCGAACGGCTCGCCTCTTCAACCTGCATCTTCGCCGTGCCCATCACTTCGCGACGCTCCCCGCGCTCGCGACGCATCGCTTTCAGGGCGCGAACACGGCCTTCGTTACGGGTACGACGTGCTTTGATACCCTGGCGGATCCAAACTTCTTCCTGCGCCAGCTTGCGATCAAACTCCGCGTTTTGTAACTCTTCTACCCGCAGCGCTTCTTCTTTCTCCAGCAGATACTGATCGTAGTTCCCCGGATAGGTAACCAACTTTCCGCGGTCAAGATCGACAATACGCGTCGCCATATTGCGAATAAACGAACGGTCGTGGGAAATGAAAATAATTGTCCCGTTGAAGGATTTCAGGAACCCTTCCAGCCAGTCGATTGTTTCAATGTCCAGGTGGTTCGTCGGTTCATCCAGCAGCAGTACGCGCGGATTACTCACCAACGCACGGCCCAGCGCCGCTTTACGCAGCCAACCACCAGACAGCGACGAAAGCGCGGCGTTAGGATCCAGCCCCAGTTGCGCCAACACTTCATTAATGCGACTTTCGAGCTGCCACAGATTGTGGTGATCGAGCATTTCCTGAACCCGCGCCATCTCATTCAGATTTCTGTCGCTCGGATCGGTCATTACCAGGCGCGAAATATCGTGGTAACGCTTCAGGTATTCAGCCTGTTCCTCAATACCTTCGGCAACGAAGTCATACACGCTGCCCTCGACGTTACGCGGCGGATCCTGTTGCAGACGCGCGACGACCAGATCCTGCTCATAAATAATACGCCCGTCGTCAAGACCCTGTTCACGGTTCAGGATCTTCATCAGCGTCGATTTACCCGCGCCGTTACGGCCTACCAGACAGACGCGTTCGTTATCCTCGATATGCAGTTCCGCATTATCAAGAAGTGGCGCATCGCTGAACGATAGCCATGCACCATGCATACTGATCAATGACATTTACTTATCCTTTCAGGCTGCGGTAATCAGCCAGCAATTGTGGATCTGACGGTTACGGGCAAAGTCCTGGGAAAGCGTTTTTTGGGTAATTTCTTGTGCTTTTAATCCCAGTTCAGCCAGCCCCTCGAGATCCATACGGAATCCACGTTTGTTGTTGGAGAACATGATCGTCCCGTCTTTACGTAACAGACGTTTTAGATCTTTCATCAGCGCCAGATGATCGCGCTGCACATCAAACGAGTCTTCCATGCGTTTAGAGTTAGAGAACGTTGGCGGATCGATGAATATCAGATCGAACTGTTCATTGGCATCGCGCAGCCAGCCGAGACAATCGGCCTGAATTAAACGGTGAGCGCGACCGCTCAGGCCGTTAAGACGCAGGTTGCGTTCAGCCCATTCCAGGTAGGTACGCGACATATCAACCGTCGTGGTGCTCCGCGCGCCGCCCAGTCCGGCATGAACGCTGGCGCTACCGGTGTAGGAGAACAGATTGAGGAAATCCTTACCTTTACTCATCTGACCCAACATGCGACGCGCAATGCGGTGATCGAGGAACAAACCGGTATCAAGATAGTCAGTCAGGTTCACCCACAGACGCGCGTTGTACTCGCTTACCTCAATGAATTCACCCTTCTCATTCATCTTCTGATACTGGTTCTTACCTTTTTGACGTTCACGGGTTTTCAGCACCAGTTTATTCGGGGCAATCTCCAGTACCGAGAGCGTAGCGGCAATGATATCGAACAGGCGTTGACGCGCTTTCTGCGCATCGACCGTTTTCGGCGGCGCGTATTCCTGCACCACGACCCAGTCACCGTAACGGTCCACTGCTACGTTGTATTCCGGCAGGTCGGCATCGTACAGGCGGTAGCATTCAATACCTTCCTGACGCGCCCATTTTTCCAGCTTCTTAATATTCTTACGCAGGCGATTGGCATAATCTTCTGCGACCGTAGCAGGCTTACTGTCGGTGCTAGTTTCTGCAACGTGATAGTTCTTCTGTACGCAATCCAGCGGACCATTTTTCGCTTTAAACTGCTTATCGGCACGTAATTGCAGGCTGCTGAGCAAATCCGGCGAGGCGCTAAACAGGGACAGATTCCAGCCGCCAAACTGGTTTTTCATTGTGCGCCCCAGCAGGCTGTGCAAGGCAATCAGCGCCGGTTCGCTATCCAGGCGTTCGCCGTATGGCGGGTTGCTGATAACCGTCCCGTACGGACCTTTCGGTAACGGGTTGCTCAGTTTGGCCACATCTTTGACTTCAAACGTCATCAGATCAGCAATTCCGGCGCGACGGGCGTTACTGCGGGCTTTTTCAATTACGCGAGCATCGCTGTCAGATCCATAGAAGTGCGAGGTGTAGTCTGCGAGACCCTTACGCGCGCGCACCTGCGCTTCGGCTTTAACCTCTTGCCACACAGCGTCATCGTGCTGCGCCCAACCACTGAACCCCCAATATCCACGGTGCAGACCTGGCGCACGATCGGTTGCCCACATCGCCGCTTCAATCAGCAGCGTACCGGAGCCACACATCGGATCGAGTAACGGCGTGCCCGGTTGCCAACCTGAACGCATCACAATGGCGGCAGCCAGCGTTTCTTTAATCGGCGCCTGACCTGCGCGATCGCGATACCCACGCTGATGCAGGCCATCACCGCTCAGATCGAGCGCAATACTGGCGGTATCTTTATTCAGCCACACGTTGATGCGCAGATCCGGAGATTCACGATCCACATTCGGACGCGGCAGATTTTTACGGGTAAAGGCGTCGACAATCGCATCCTTCACCTTCAGCGCCCCGTACTGACTATTACGAATAGTTTCGTTCAGGCCACTAAAATGCACCGCAAATGTAGCGCCCGGATTAAATATCTCTGTCCAGTCGATTGCCTGAACACCGAGGTACAGATCAAGATCGCTGTAGACCTTGCACTCTCCCATCGGCAGGATAATGCGCGAGGCCAGGCGGCTCCACATCAGGCTCTGGTAAACAAGCCGCGTGTCGCCCTTAAAATGGACCCCACCCTGAACGACCTGACACTCCAGCGCGCCGAGGTTTTCCAGTTCAGTTTTTAACAGCTCTTCCAGCCCGCGGGCCGTACTGGCAAACAGAGAATTCATAATGTCACTTTTACTCCGAGAAAATTGCTGCGCATTATAGCTAATATGGGCGGTATGTCATAAAGTTGAAGGCTTATTTTCGCTCGAGGGGCTGTACAGTGGTCACGTTAACCCGACTTTTTATTCATCCGGTTAAATCAATGCGCGGTATTGGGCTTACCCACGCTCTGGCAGATGTTAGTGGTCTCGCCTTTGATCGCATTTTTATGATTACCGAACCCGACGGGACGTTCATTACCGCCCGACAGTTCCCACAGATGGTGCGTTTTACCCCTTCCCCTTTCCACGATGGATTGCATCTTACGGCGCCAGACGGCAGCAGCGCGCTTGTGCGATTTGCCGACTTCGCCCTGCAGGATGCGCCGACAGAAGTGTGGGGCAACCATTTTACCGCGCGTATTGCGCCAGCGGCTATCAACCAGTGGCTGAGCGGTTTTTTCTCCCGTGACGTGCAGCTTCGCTGGGTTGGTCCGCAGCTGACGCGCCGTGTGAAGCGCCGCGATGATGTTCCTTTATCCTTTGCCGATGGTTATCCCTACCTTTTAACTAACGAAGCGTCATTGCGCGATTTGCAGCAGCGCTGCCCGGCAAGCGTAAAAATGGAACAGTTCCGCCCCAATCTGGTGGTTTCAGGTGCTGCCGCCTGGGAAGAAGATACCTGGAAAGTGATCCGCATTGGCGAGGTTATTTTTGACGTGGCTAAACCTTGTAGCCGCTGCATTTTCACTACCGTCAGCCCTGAGAAAGGTCAGAAGCATCCGTCCGGCGAACCGCTGGCCACGCTGCAAAGCTTTCGCACTGCAACGGATAACGGCGATGTCGATTTTGGTCAGAATCTCATTGCGCGTAACAGTGGCGTGATTCGCGTCGGCGACGAGGTTGAAATTCTGTCCACCGGTCCGGCCAGAGTATATGGCGCGGCAGAAACCGATGATACTGCCCCGGTGCAACAACCCGATGCCACGGTGCTTATCGAGTGGCAGGGACAGACCTTTCGCGGAAATAATCAGCAGGTATTGCTTGAACAGCTGGAAAACCAGGGTATCCGAGTTCCCTACTCATGTCGGGCGGGAATTTGCGGATGCTGTCGAATTCGGCTGGTAGAAGGCGAAGTGAGCCCGCTGAAAAAATCAGCGATGGGAGATGACGGGACGATTCTGTGCTGTAGTTGTGTGCCCAAAACGGCAATCAGGCTGGAAAGTTAAACCGCCTGCTCAAGGCTGAAACTGTCAACCATGGTCTGCGGTTTCAGTCTGTCATTCATGATTTTAATTGCGTCGCCAAGCTGCATGGTGCGCCCGGCAATCACCACGCCCGGTTGTGCCAGCAGACAAAGCGCGGCGTTTTCACCCGGTTCAACCACTAACAGGTTTACCTGCTCATCGGTATCGCTTAAATCGACACAGGCAGCGTCCCCTACCACTGGCGTCCAGTTAATGCCGTGGGCGACAAAGTGCCAGCTTTTTGGCATCTGCGGCTTAAGATAACGAATAGCCACCAGCGCATTGAGCACCAGTTCCGCTTTTTGTTCTTTCGCTAAATCCAGGTAGCGGCATTTTTCTTCAAAGGAAAAATAAAGCGCGGCGTCATCAACGCAAAATCCGGAAGGAGAAAATGCATCAGGAGTGAGCATTTTACGAGCAAAACGCGAACGGAATAACATACCATTGGCTAAATCGAGCATCATACGATCGTGCTCTTCATCATAATACCAGCGCCAGTTATCGTCGGGTTTAATTCGCATCAGTTTCTCTCCTTTCCTTAATCATCGCCATTACGACAGTATCCTTTTGCCGCTTCGTTTATTGCCCTAATAATAAAAGCTCAGAATGTTTAAATAAGCAACAGTAAAGGAATATAAAACAACCAGGGCTAGAAATAAAGCCCTGGATTGTGATTAAGGTAGCATTCAGATATTGCTGACGATTTCTTTAATCAATGGTGGACCTTTAAAAATAAAGCCCGAATAAATCTGTACCAGGGTAGCGCCAGCGGCTATTTTCTCACGCGCGGCGATGACCGAGTCGATACCGCCAACACCAATAATCGGCAACTGACCATTTAATTCCTGAGACAACTGGCGAATAATTTCTGTACTTTTTAATTGTAACGGACGACCGCTCAACCCACCCATTTGATCGCAATTTTTCATTCCCTGTACGAGAGAACGATCGAGAGTGGTGTTAGTTGCAATTACGCCATCAATATTATGACGAACTAAACTGTCGGCGACCTGGATCAGTTCTTCGACGGAAAGATCCGGCGCGATCTTTACGGCCACCGGAACATATTTATGGTGGATCGCTTGCAGATCGTTTTGCTTATTTTTAATTGCCGTTAGCAGATCGTCCAGCGCTTCACCGTATTGCAGCGTGCGTAATCCCGGCGTATTCGGTGAAGAGATATTAATCGCGATATAACCGGCATAAGCATAGACTTTTTCCATACAAATCAGATAGTCATCTTTGCCGTTTTCTACCGGAGTATCTTTATTCTTACCAATATTAATGCCGAGAATGCCGTCAAAATGTGATTTCTTAACGTTCTCTACCAGGTTATCAACACCCAGGTTATTGAATCCCATGCGGTTGATCAAACCTTCCGCATCCACCAGACGGAACAGACGTGGTTTATCGTTCCCGGGCTGGGGACGTGGCGTCACGGTACCAATCTCAATTGAACCGAATCCCATCGCACCGAGCGCATCAATGCACTCCCCGTCTTTATCCAGTCCGGCAGCAAGCCCGAGCGGATTTTTAAACGTCAGCCCCATACAGGTAACCGGTTTTGCGGGTACTTTCTGGCGGACAAGCGCTTCGAGCGGCGTGCCGGTAATGCGACGTAACTGCTGGAATGTCAATTCATGAGCGCGCTCAGGATCGAGCTGGAAAAGGGCTTTACGAACGAAGGGGTAGTACATGAACTCTCCTGGATTCCCGGTGTGCAAACCGGGGGCGTATTATGTGCGATCGCGAGCAAAAAGGGAATTGACCTGCGGCAATAAATAGCAATCGTTTTCCTCGCTCCTGCTTTTTACACCCTAAATAATTCGAGTTGCAGGAAGGCGGCGACGCAGCAAATCCCCAGGAGCGTACACCAGTACGTGACTGGGGTGAGCGAGGAAAGCCAACGCACATGCAACTTGAAGTATGACGGGTATATTTATTTTTCAACTTTTCTATGCCGTATAAATCATTTCGATAAACAAAATCTCTCTGCCAGACTGCACAAATTGTTATCAATGTTAAATAAAAGCGAACAATTGGTTATAAGGGGAGATTGAAATTATGCGCGTCATTACTCTGGCGGGAAGCCCACGCTTCCCCTCTCGCTCCAGCGCGTTACTGGAATACGCCCGAGAAAAACTGAACAGCCAGGATGTCGAAGTCTGTCACTGGAATCTGCACAACTTTGCCCCAGAAGACCTGATTTATGCGCGCTTCGACAGCCCGGCGCTGAAAACCTTTGTCGAACAACTACACGACGCCGACGGATTGATTGTGGCAACACCAGTCTACAAAGCAGCTTACTCCGGTGCGTTGAAAACGTTGCTTGACCTGCTTCCCGAACGCGCACTGGAAGGCAAAGTGGTTTTGCCACTGGCAACAGGCGGTACCGTTGCGCATTTACTGGCCGTTGATTACGCACTTAAGCCGGTGCTGAGCGCGTTAAAAGCCCAGGAAATCCTGCACGGTGTTTTTGCTGATGATTCACAGGTGATTGATTATCAACATAAACCGCAGTTTACGCCCAACCTGCAACTGCGTCTGGACAATGCGCTCGACACCTTCTGGCTGGCGTTGCATCGTCGCGACGTCCAACTCCCTCAATTGAATGCTCTGCGAGGTGCCGCCCATGCTTAATCTGCTCAAACGTCACACGCCTTGGCTGGCGTTGACCGGATTGCTGTCACTTTCAACGCTCGCCCATGCCGCAGAGTCTGCACCAGACGCGCTGCGCATAGGCTACCAGAAAGGGAGCGTCAGCATGGTGCTGGCTAAAAGCCATCAGCTACTGGAGAAACGCTACCCACAGACCAAAATCTCGTGGATTGAGTTCCCGGCAGGGCCGCAAATGCTGGAAGCACTCAATATTGGCAGTATTGATCTCGGCAGTACCGGTGACATTCCACCGATTTTCGCCCAGGCCGCTGGAGCCGATCTGGTTTACGTTGGCGTCGAGCCGCCCAAACCAAAAGCCGAAGTGATTCTGGTGCCCAAAAACAGCCCGATCCAGAGCGTGGCGCAGCTCAAAGGGCATAAAGTCGCCTTCCAGAAAGGTTCCAGCGCCCACAATTTACTGCTGCGAGCCTTACAACAGGCCGGGCTGAAATTTACCGATATTCAACCAACATATCTGACACCCGCAGATGCCAGAGCAGCCTTCCAGCAAGGTAACGTTGATGCGTGGGCTATCTGGGATCCTTACTATTCCGCCGCGTTGCTGCAGGGTGATGTGCGCGTGCTAAAAGACGGCTCAGATCTCAAACAGACCGGCTCCTTTTATCTCGCCGCGCGTCCTTATGCCGAGAAAAATGGGGCATTTGTGCTTAGTGTGCTGGATACCTTTAGCCAGGCCGATGCGTTAACCCTCAGCCAGCGCCAACAAAGTATTACCCTGCTGGCCAAAACCATGGGGCTGCCAGAGCCGGTGATTGCGTCTTATCTTGATCACCGGCCGCCAACGACCATCTCGCCCGTCAGCGCCTCTGTTGCCGCTCTGCAACAACAAACCGCCGATCTGTTTTATGACAATCGTCTGGTGCCGAAAAAAATCGATATTCGCCAGCGTATCTGGCAACCCACTCAGCAGACAGGAGCAAAATTATGAGTCTGAACATGTTCTGGTTTTTACCTACCCACGGCGACGGTCATTATCTGGGAACGGAAGAAGGCTCGCGTCCGGTCGATCACGGCTATCTGCAGCAAATCGCACAGGCCGCCGATCGTCTGGGATTTACCGGCGTGTTGATCCCAACCGGTCGCTCCTGTGAAGATGCCTGGCTGGTAGCCGCCTCGATGATCCCCGTTACCCAGCGGCTCAAGTTTTTGGTCGCGCTGCGTCCAAGCGTAACATCGCCAACGGTTGCCGCGCGCCAGGCAGCAACGCTCGACAGACTCTCTAACGGCCGGGCGCTGTTTAACCTGGTGACCGGTAGCGATCCACAGGAGCTGGCTGGCGACGGCGTGTTTCTTGATCATACCGAGCGCTATGAAGCTTCTGCTGAATTCACCCAGATCTGGCGTCGGCTGTTACAGGGGGAAACTGTCGATTTCAACGGCAAACATATGCACGTCCGCGGCGCGAAGCTGTTTTTTCCTCCCGTACAACAACCCTGGCCGCCACTTTATTTCGGCGGTTCTTCCGATGTCGCGCAAGACCTGGCTGCCGAGCAGGTTGATCTCTATCTGACCTGGGGCGAGCCGCCTGAACAGGTGAAAGAGAAGATTGAGCAAGTGCGGGCCAAAGCGACAGCGCTTGGACGTAAGATCCGCTTCGGTATTCGTTTGCATGTGATCGTGCGGGAGACGACTGATGAGGCGTGGCAGGCAGCGGAACGTCTGATTTCTCATCTTGATGACGACACGATTGCCAAAGCTCAGGCCGCCTTCTCAAGAACGGATTCGGTTGGCCAGCAGCGGATGGCCGCGCTGCATAACGGTAAACGCGACAAACTGGAGATTAGCCCAAACCTGTGGGCTGGCGTTGGACTGGTGCGTGGCGGCGCCGGGACCGCGCTGGTCGGTGACGGTCCTACCGTCGCGGCGCGTATCAACGAGTATGCCGCGCTGGGTATCGACAGCTTTGTGCTGTCGGGGTATCCGCATCTGGAAGAGGCGTACAAAGTTGGCGAGCTACTGTTCCCGCATCTGGATGTATCGATCCCTGAAATTCCACAGCCACAGCGTCTGCACCAACAAGGCGAAGCGGTGGCTAACGAATTTATTCCTCGTAAGGTCGCGCAAAGCTAAGGAGCACGCTGATGACAACACCGAAAAACAGGTGGTTATTGCGCCTTGCACCCTGGTTTTTGCCGGTAAGTCTGGTGGTGCTCTGGCAGATAGCCTCGTCAATGGGCTGGCTATCCACCCGCATCCTGCCCTCCCCGGAGGGCGTGGTCGAAGCCTTCTGGACGCTCTCCGCCAGCGGCGAGCTTTGGCAGCATCTGGCGATCAGCTCCTGGCGCGCGCTGATCGGATTCTCGATCGGTGGATCGTTAGGTTTGATGCTGGGACTCATTAGCGGTCTTTCACGCTGGGGGGAACGCCTGCTGGATACGTCGGTACAGATGCTGCGTAACGTCCCCCATCTGGCGCTGATCCCGCTGGTGATTTTGTGGTTCGGCATTGATGAATCCGCCAAAATCTTTCTCGTCGCCCTGGGCACGCTGTTCCCGATTTACATCAACACCTGGCACGGGATCCGCAATATCGATCGCGGCCTGGTGGAGATGGCGCGCAGCTATGGGTTGTCCGGCTTTTCACTGTTTATCCATGTGATCCTCCCCGGCGCCCTGCCCTCGATTATGGTTGGCGTACGTTTTGCTCTCGGCCTGATGTGGCTGACGCTGATTGTTGCGGAGACTATTTCAGCCAATGCCGGCATTGGTTATCTGGCGATGAATGCCCGAGAATTTCTGCAAACCGACGTGGTGGTAGTGGCCATCATTCTCTACGCCCTGCTCGGCAAACTTGCCGATGTCAGCGCCCAACTGCTGGAGCGGATCTGGCTGCGCTGGAACCCGGCTTACCATGTGAAGGAGGCTACTGTATGAATACCGCTCGCTTGAATCAGGGTACGCCGCTTTTGCTGAGCGCCGTGACCAAACAATACGCTGCCAATACGGTGCTGAATCAATTAGATCTGCATATTCCGGCAGGGCAATTTGTTGCCGTAGTGGGCCGCAGCGGCGGTGGCAAAAGCACCTTGCTGCGCCTGCTGGCTGGGCTGGAATCGCCCACTTCAGGCGCATTACTTGCCGGAACCACCCCACTGGCAGAGATTCAGGATGATACACGCATGATGTTTCAGGATGCGCGTCTGCTGCCATGGAAAACGGTTATCGATAACGTTGGTCTGGGGCTGAAAGGTCAATGGCGCGATGCGGCCCGTAATGCGTTGGCCGCTGTTGGCCTGGAAAACCGGGCACAGGAGTGGCCTGCCGCCCTGTCTGGCGGGCAAAAACAGCGCGTGGCCCTGGCGCGGGCATTAATTCACCGCCCTGGTCTGTTGTTACTGGATGAACCGCTCGGCGCGCTGGATGCGTTAACCCGTCTTGAGATGCAGGATCTGATCGTCTCGCTGTGGCAGGATCACGGCTTTACGGTGCTGCTGGTGACGCACGATGTCAGTGAGGCCGTCGCGATGGCAGACCGCGTGCTGTTGATCGAAGATGGCAAAATCGGGCTGGATCTGACGGTGGATATTCAGCGCCCCCGCCGTTTGGGATCGGTGCGGTTAGCCGAGCTGGAAGCGGAAGTGTTGAACCGGGTTATGAAACGCGGCGAGACGGAACAACCGATCCGTCGACATGGATAAACACTCAGAAAACAAGGCCCGGTAGCGCTTACCGGGCCTTTTGCCGGATGGCGGCGTTACCGCCTTATCCGGCCTACTAAACTACAGGTCAACGTTTCAGGCTAACGCTTTGTCAATCTTCTCAAACAGATCGCCGGAGAGATTCTCGAGGCCTTTCAACTGTTCCAGCGCCGCACGCATCTTCGCCTGACGTTTGGCATCATAACGTTTTAAACGAATCAACGGCTCAATCAGACGTGACGCCACCTGCGGATTGCGGCTGTTCAGTTCAGTCAGCATGTCGACCAGGAACTGATAACCGCTGCCATCTTCCGCATGGAAAGCCGCCGGGTTGCTGCCCGCAAAAGCACCAATCAGCGAACGGATGCGGTTCGGATTACTCATACTGAAGGAACGATGCTTCAGCAGACCGCGTACCGTTTCCAGCACGTTTCTCGCCGGGCTGGTGGATTGCAGGATAAACCATTTATCCATCACCAGACCGTCATGATGCCACTTATCGTCATACTCCTGCATCAATGCGTCGCGGCATGGCAGTTGCGCCGCCACAGCAGCGGACAGCGCCGCCAGGGCGTCAGTCATATTGTTCGCTTCACGGTACTGCTTGCTGACCAGCGTGTCAGCCAGATGGGTTTCGCCAAAGGCCAGGAAGCGCAGGCAGGCATTGCGCAGCGTACGTTTGCCAATATCAGCATGCTCAACGCGGTACTCGTCAAGATGATTAGCGTTATAGATGGCGAGGAATTCATCCGCCAGTTCAGCCGCCAGAGTGCGGGTCAATGCTTCGCGAACCTCCGTTATCGCCACGGGATCAATGATGTCGAACAGTTCGGCAATTTCATTCACCGAAGGCAACGTCAGGATTTCTGCCGCCAGCGCCGGATCGATTTTCTCATCGAGCAAAATCGCGCGGAATGCATCGGCCACATGTACCGGCAGCGACAGCGGCTGTCCCTGCTGATGACGGGCAACGTTGAGCTTAATATAGGTCGCCAGCAGACTTTGCGCCGCATCCCAACGCGAGAAATCGTTACGCGCATGACGCATCAGGAAGGTTAGTTGCTGATCGCTCCATTTGTATTCCAGTTTTACCGGTGCGGAGAATTCGCACAGCAGTGCCGGAACCGGCTGGAAGTAGACGTTATCAAAGACAAACGTCTGTTCTGCCTGGGTCACGTTGAGCACCGCATTCACCGGATGCCCGCCTTTTTGTAGCGGGATCACTTTCCCTTCGTTGTCATACAACTCGAGGGCGAAAGGAATATGCAGCGGTTGTTTCTCGGCCTGATCCGGCGTGGCTGGCGTACGCTGACTGATGGTCAGCGTGTATTGTTCCGTTGACGGATTGTAGTCATCACGCACGGTCAGAATCGGCGTACCGGACTGACTGTACCAGCGACGGAAATGTGAGAGGTCGACGTTGGACGCATCTTCCATCGCCTGCACAAAATCATCACAGGTAGCAGCGCTGCCGTCATGACGCTCAAAGTACAGCTGCATCCCTTTCTGGAAGTTAGCCTCACCCAGCAGAGTGTGGATCATACGAATGACTTCAGCGCCCTTTTCGTACACGGTCAGGGTATAGAAGTTGTTCATTTCGATGACCATATCCGGGCGGATAGGGTGCGCCATCGGACTGGCGTCTTCGGCAAACTGTAAGCCGCGCATGGTACGTACATTGCTGATACGGTTTACCGCGCGTGAGCCGAGATCGGAACTGAACTCCTGATCGCGGAACACGGTTAAACCCTCTTTCAGACTCAACTGGAACCAGTCGCGACAGGTCACACGGTTGCCGGTCCAGTTATGGAAATATTCGTGACCAATAACGCGTTCAATATCGAGATAGTCTTTGTCGGTGGCCGTATCGGTGCGGGCCAGCACATATTTGGAGTTAAAGATGTTCAGACCTTTATTCTCCATCGCGCCCATATTGAAGAAATCAACGGCGACAATCATATAGATGTCGAGGTCATACTCGAGGCCGAAACGCTCCTCATCCCATTTCATGGAGTTTTTCAGCGAGGTCATTGCCCACGGCGCACGGTCCAGATTGCCGCGATCGACGTACAGTTCCAGCGCCACTTCTCGTCCTGAGCGGGTGGTAAAGGTGTCACGCAGGACATCGAAATCACCGGCTACCAGCGCAAACAGATAGCACGGTTTCGGGAACGGATCCTGCCACTGCACCCAGTGCCGACCGTTTTCCAGTTCACCCTGCGCCACGCGGTTGCCGTTAGAGAGCAGGAACGGATATTGGGTTTTATCGGCGATAATTTTGGTGGTAAAACGCGCTAGAACATCGGGTCTGTCGAGATACCAGGTAATATGGCGGAACCCTTCCGCTTCACACTGGGTGCACAGCGCATCGCCGGACTTATACAGTCCTTCCAGCGCGGTATTGGCCGCCGGACTAATCTCATTCACGATCTGCAGCGTAAAACGTTCCGGCAGCTGACTGATAACCAGAGCGCCCTCTTCTTCTTTATACGCTGTCCACGGTTCGTCGTTCACGTGGATTGACACCAGGGTCAGATCTTCGCCATTCAGCCGCAGGGGCGCATCGGACGCACCATGACGGACAGCCTGGCTCACTGCGGTGACCACGGTTTTTTCAGCATCCAGGTCAAAGGTCAAGTCAATATCAGTAATCTGGTAATCCGGCGCACGATAGTCGTGACGGTATTTGGCTTGTGGCTGTTGTGTCATAAAAAAACCTTTAGCATCTTTGGTAGAGTCTCGGCTTCAGTCTATTCCTGTTGCGTAAATCGCGCTACGCAGAATGTTCATCTTTTCAGGCACAAACACCCTTTTTGCTACATTTTCATAACACGTGGCACGAATTGCCCTCGACCAGAAAGAGAGCTTATGGTGTGATCGGGGTTCAATAAATCGCTAAACAGGGTATACTCCAGCGGTTTTCTTAGTTGTTTATTGTACTAAACGCTCCCGTGAGAGGATGCTACTGCGCACCTATGACACAATTCGCTTCTCCTGTTCTGCACTCGCTGCTGGATACAGACGCTTATAAGTTGCATATGCAGCAAGCCGTTTTTCACCACTACTATGATGTACAAGTAGCGGCTGAATTTCGTTGCCGTGGCGATGACCTGCTCGGTATTTACGCTGATGCTATTCGTGAGCAGGTGAATGCTATGCAGCACCTGCGGCTGCAGGAGGACGAGTACCAGTGGCTCTCCGGCCTGCCTTTCTTTAAAGCTGATTACCTCGCCTGGTTACGCGATTTCCGTTATAAGCCGGAACAAGTTTGCGTCACCAACGATAACGGTAAGCTGAACATCCGCTTAACCGGTCCATGGCGTGAAGTGATCATGTGGGAAGTCCCGCTGCTGGCAGTTATCAGCGAACTGGTGCACCGTTACCGTTCGCCCGAATCAGGCGTTCCACAGGCACTCAATGAGCTGGAAAGCAAACTAGTCGAATTCTCTGCTTTAACGAAAGATGTCGATATGTCCCGCTTCCATCTGATGGATTTCGGTACGCGCCGTCGTTTTTCACGCGAAGTACAGCAGGCCATTGTTAAACGCTTGCAGCAAGAATCCTGGTTTGTCGGCACCAGCAACTACGATCTCGCCCGCCGTCTGTCATTAACCCCGATGGGTACACAGGCGCATGAGTGGTTCCAGGCTCATCAGCAAATCAGCCCAGAGCTTGCCACCAGCCAGCGTGTTGCGCTGGCCGCATGGTTAAATGAATATCCTGACCAACTCGGGATTGCACTGACCGACTGCATCACCATGGACGCGTTTTTACGCGACTTTGGCGTCGAGTTTGCGACCCGTTACCAGGGCTTACGTCACGACTCAGGCGATCCGGTAGAATGGGGTGAAAAAGCCATTGCCCATTATGAAAAACTGGGGATTGATCCGCTGAGCAAAACGCTGGTGTTCTCAGATAACCTCGATCTGAAAAAAGCGATTGAGCTCTACCGCCACTTCTCTTCTCGCGTACAGTTGAGTTTTGGCATTGGTACACGGCTAACGTGTGATATTCCGCAGGTTAAGCCGCTCAATATTGTTATCAAGCTGGTGGAGTGTAACGGTAAACCGGTGGCGAAGTTATCTGACAGCCCCGGCAAAACCATCTGCCACGATAAAGCGTTTGTTCGTGCGTTGCGCAAAGCTTTCGATTTGCCGCATATTAAAAAAGCCAGTTAATCCTCACAGGGAGCCACATCGGCTCCCTTTTCGCGTTTATTTCCGAAATCTTTCACTCCAGCAACGAATTCTGCTTGTCTGATTGCAGATGCCAGGTAACATAGGTATCCCCCCCATTACGGGTGGACATGTGTTTATATATCCGACTATTAACAGAGAGAATATTATGAGCGTTGTGCCTGTAGCCGACGTACTCCAGGGCCGCGTAGCCGTTGACAGCGAAGTCACCGTGCGCGGATGGGTGCGTACCCGCCGAGATTCAAAAGCTGGCATCTCCTTCCTCGCCGTTTATGACGGTTCCTGCTTTGATCCTGTACAGGCCGTCATCAATAATTCTCTGCCCAATTACAATCAGGACGTATTGCGCCTGACAACGGGCTGTTCAGTTATCGTAACGGGTAAAGTCGTTGCGTCGCCTGGACAGGGACAGAGCTTTGAAATTCAGGCCACTGAGGTTGAAGTCGCGGGCTGGGTTGAAGATCCTGACACTTATCCAATGGCGGCCAAGCGTCACAGCATTGAGTATCTGCGTGAAGTCGCGCATATGCGTCCGCGTACCAACATGATTGGTGCGGTAGCGCGTGTACGTCATACGCTGGCGCAAGCGCTGCATCGTTTTTTCCACGAGCAGGGTTTCTTTTGGGTATCCACGCCGCTGATTACAGCTTCCGATACGGAAGGTGCGGGTGAAATGTTCCGCGTTTCTACGCTGGATCTGGAAAACCTGCCGCGTAACGATCAGGGAAAAGTTGATTTCGATAAAGACTTCTTCGGTAAAGAAGCCTTCCTGACCGTTTCTGGTCAGTTGAACGGCGAAACCTACGCCTGCGCCCTGTCCAAAATTTATACCTTTGGCCCGACGTTCCGTGCAGAAAACTCTAACACCAGCCGTCACCTGGCGGAGTTCTGGATGCTGGAGCCAGAAGTGGCTTTCGCCAACCTGGACGACGTGGCAGGCCTCGCTGAAGCCATGCTGAAGTATGCTTTCAAGGCCGTACTGGCAGAGCGCGCGGATGATATGAAATTCTTCGCTGAACGTGTCGACAAAGATGCGATTTCACGCCTGGAACGTTTCATTGACGCCGACTTCGCGCAGGTGGACTACACCGACGCGGTAAGCATTCTCGAAAAATGCGGCAAACAGTTTGAAAACCCGGTTTACTGGGGTGTGGATCTCTCTTCCGAGCACGAACGTTATCTTGCTGAAGAGCACTTCAAAGCGCCAGTCGTGGTTAAAAACTATCCGAAAGATATTAAAGCGTTTTATATGCGCCTTAACGAAGACGGTAAAACCGTTGCGGCAATGGACGTACTGGCCCCGGGAATCGGTGAAATCATCGGTGGTTCTCAGCGTGAAGAGCGTCTGGACGTGCTGGATGCCCGTATGCTGGAGATGGGTCTGAACAAAGAAGATTACTGGTGGTATCGCGACCTGCGCCGCTACGGTACTGTTCCGCATTCCGGCTTCGGCTTAGGCTTCGAGCGTCTGATTGCCTACGTTACTGGCGTGCAGAACGTCCGTGATGTCATTCCGTTCCCACGTACTCCGCGTAACGCCAGCTTCTAAAGCTGAATTTTTAATTCAAAGGCCAGCATTCATTGCTGGCCTTTTTTGTAACCGCTCCACGTAACAGGGATCCCCATCACACGTTAAATACAACCCTTCGATTCCCCTCTTCCTGTTACGTAATATTTCACCGCAACACATTTGCACAAAAAATAATCAGCAATTTTATTGTGGATTAGCATTTTCTGATTAAATAGTACATTTTTTAACCTTTCACATAGCAATCCAGATGTCCATAAATTGCCTTCGGTAAAATCAGTCCTTTTAGTCACAGCAGAGAAAAAGCGGTCTTAGCAAAATTAAACATAAGAAAATCATATAAATAGAAATAACGGCGGCGATTTTTAGCGCGCAGACATCTGAACTTTGAAGTTGTTCACAAAGTTGCACAAAAATAACATCTTGTTACATATTTTTTCTTTTTGAAACTAAATCTTTATATTTGTAGCACTTTGAGAGTAGCGAAACGGTAGTTTGAATGGAAAGATGCCTGTCAGACACATAAAGACACCAAACTCTCATCAATAGTTCCGTAAATTTTAATTGACGGAATTTATTGGCGGCAGTGGCAGGTGTCATATAAAAACCGATGAGGGTAATAAATAATGATGAAGCGCAATATTCTGGCAGTGGTTATCCCTGCTCTGCTGGTAGCCGGGGCAGCTAACGCTGCAGAAGTTTATAACAAAGATGGCAACAAAGTAGATATCTACGGTAAAGCCGTAGGTCTGCACTATTTTTCCAAGCACAACGGTGAAAATGCCTACGCTGCTAACGGCGATCAGACATACGCCCGTCTTGGTTTCAAAGGGGAAACTCAGATTAACGACCAACTGACCGGCTACGGCCAGTGGGAATACAACTTTGCCGGCAACAATGCTGAAGGCTCAAACGCGCAGGACGGTAACAAAACTCGTCTGGCGTTTGCCGGTCTGAAATTCGGCGATGCAGGCTCCTTCGACTACGGTCGTAACTACGGCGTCGTATACGATGCACTGGGTTACACCGATATGCTGCCAGAATTCGGTGGTGATACCGCTGCTTCTGACCAGTTCTTCTCCCAACGTAACGGCGGTCTCGCAACCTATCGTAACTCCAACTTCTTCGGTCTGGTTGAAGGCCTGAACTTCGCCGTTCAGTACCTGGGCAAAAACGAGCGTGATGACGTTCGTCGCTCTAACGGCGATGGCGTTGGCGGTTCTATCAGCTACGAATTCGACGGCTTCGGTATCGTAGGTGCTTATGGTGCGGCTGACCGTACCGATGCTCAACAAAACCCAGCTCTGCGCGGTCATGGCGACAAAGCTGAGCAGTGGGCGACCGGCGTTAAGTACGATGCGAACAACATCTACCTGGCGGCGAACTACAGCGAAACCCACAACGCAACCCGTATCGCTAACGGTTATGCTAACAAAACTGAAGACGTGCTGTTGGTTGCCCAGTATCAGTTCGACTTCGGCCTGCGTCCGTCCCTCGCCTATACCAAATCTAAAGGTAAGGACATTGAAGGTATCGGTGACGTAGATCTGGTGAACTACTTCGAAGTGGGTGCGACTTACTACTTCAACAAAAACATGTCCACCTATGTTGATTACATCATCAACCAGATCGATTCTGACAACAAACTGGGCGTAGGCTCTGACGACACCGTTGCAGTGGGTATCGTTTACCAGTTCTAATAGCAGACCTCTTTGTTAAATGCCTAAAAAACAGGACTTCGGTCCTGTTTTTTTATCTCTGCTAGCGGATTCTTGCGTCTTAAAAAAACACCTCAGCTTTTCGTCAGTAACGGTTGGCATTTTGTAAATCTACCGTTAACCTGATAGCGGACTTCTCTTCTGTAATCACTATGGAACCTCGTCATGTTTGAGAACATTACCGCCGCTCCTGCCGACCCCATTTTGGGTCTGGCTGATTTGTTTCGTGCCGATGACCGCCCAGGAAAAATAAACCTCGGGATCGGTGTATATAAAGATGAGACAGGCAAAACGCCGGTACTGACCAGCGTTAAAAAAGCCGAGCAATATATACTGGAAAATGAAACCACCAAAAACTACCTTGGCATTGACGGTATTCCAGAGTTTGGTCGTTGCACTCAGGAATTACTGTTTGGCAAAGAGAGTTCGCTTATCAACGACAAACGCGCACGTACGGCACAGACCCCAGGCGGCACTGGCGCACTGCGTGTAGCAGCTGATTTCCTGGCAAAAAACACCTCGGCTAAACGCGTTTGGGTAAGCAACCCGAGCTGGCCGAACCATAAGAGCGTCTTTAACTCTGCCGGTCTGGAAGTTCGTGAATATAATTATTACGATGCGGCAAACCATTCATTAGACTTTGATGCGATGCTGGCAAGCCTCAGCGAAGCGCAGGCAGGCGACGTGGTGTTATTCCACGGCTGCTGCCATAACCCAACCGGTATCGATCCTACGCTGGAGCAGTGGCAAACGCTGGCTCAGCTTTCCGTCGATAAAGGTTGGTTGCCGCTGTTTGACTTCGCCTACCAGGGTTTTGCCCGTGGTCTGGAAGAAGATGCGGAAGGTCTGCGCGCATTCGCGGCACTGCACAAAGAGCTGATCGTCGCCAGCTCCTACTCCAAGAACTTTGGTTTGTACAATGAGCGCGTAGGCGCCTGTACGTTGGTTGCAGCCGATGCTGAAACCGTTGACCGCGCGTTTAGCCAGATGAAATCAGCCATTCGTGCTAACTATTCCAACCCGCCGGCACACGGCGCATCCGTAGTCGCTACGATTCTGAGCAACGACGCGCTGCGCGCCATCTGGGAACAAGAGCTGACTGATATGCGCCAACGCATTCAGCGCATGCGTTTACTGTTCGTGAATACGCTGCAGGAGAAAGGTGCCAGCCGCGACTTCAGCTTTATCATTAAACAGAACGGCATGTTCTCATTCAGCGGCCTGACTAAAGAGCAGGTTCTGCGTCTGCGTGAAGAGTTTGGTGTCTATGCCGTCGCTTCCGGACGTGTAAACGTAGCCGGAATGACGCCAGATAACATGGCGCCGCTGTGCGAAGCGATTGTCGCAGTACTGTAATCAATAGTGCATAAAAAAGGCCGCAATCGCGGCCTTTTTATTTATCTGCGCTTTTACCAGACAGGCATTTCATCCTGCAGGAACGGGTTATGCAACCGTTCGTGACCCAGCGTAGAAAGTGGACCGTGGCCCGGAATAAACGTCACGTCATCGCCCAACGGCAACAGTTTACGTTTAATTGAATCAATCAATTGGCTGTGATCGCCGCGCGGGAAGTCGCTGCGTCCTACGCCGCCTTTGAAAATCACGTCACCCGAAATCAGTAACTTTGACTGCTCATCAAAGAAGACCACATGCCCTGGCGTGTGACCGGGACAATGGAGCACCTGTAATGTGACATTACCCACGCTTACCCGATCGCCTTCATTTAACCAGCGATCGGGCGTCAGCGGCTCACAATCTCCCAGGCCAAACATCCGGCTCTGAGCAGGCAACCCCTGTAACCAGAACTCATCTTCTTTTTCCGGGCCAATAACCGGTACACCATAATGCTGTGCCAGTTCTGCCGCCGCCCCTACGTGGTCAAGATGACCATGGGTAAGCAGGATCTGCATAAGCGTCAGACCGCTGGCATCCACTTCCTGTTTGATTTTCTCGGCATCGCCGCCGGGATCGACCAGCGCGGCCAGACGTGTCTGCTCACACCAGATTAACGAGCAGTTCTGGGCAAATGCAGTGACCGGAATAATACGATAGTTCATACAGCTCCTGTTTCATTAAGCTTACGGATCACCAGTGCCGTGCAGGTCCGGTGTCAATATGCACAAAGTTACTGCTGGGGTAGTATCCTACACCACCTGCGCGCATAGATAACGCAGCTTTGCGAATATTACTTAATGCGATGCCTTCAATATGGAAATCCATAGCCTGGCCTTTCGTGTGGTAGCTTTTCTTAGCGACACCACGGCTGCGCGCACGGAGTTCATTATTGGTATCGATTGAGCGATAGCCAGAGATCAGCTGTACGGGTTTACGAGTGCCCAGCAGACCCTGCAGACGGAAGAGTTGGTCAAACAATCCCGGGTCAATGGATTTCACTTTATTGGCCCGAAAATCACGGAAAAAGTGGTTAAGTTTTGCTAATTCGTCCTGAATATAGCCCCTGCCATCAAAAAACTCTGCTTTTATTGACTCACCGGTATGCAGGTTATTCAGAGTCAATATACGCGGACGTGGGGTGGAGAGTGTGGCAAACGCAGGCGTAGGCAGGATGGCAGCGCCGAGGGCAATGCCACCAAGCGCCAGCAGTTTGCGGCGATTAGCGTCAAATTTGTCCATGGTATTAAGGTCTACAAGGTCAATGTTATCGTATGTATGCTCTAGCGCACGCGGGAAACCTTATCTGGCTAAGTAGTCCACGTCAAGGCTCCCAACCCCAGGAAATACGGGGCTTGCAGCCATTTAGCCCCATTTCCAACATAACTTACGACAATCATTTTCCTCGAACTGCTTCATTTATCTGATTAATTGTTCGGCTTTTGACACAATTTGTGCGCTGGATCGCGCTGTCAGATCGTAATTGTAAATATCTGTACGATACTGCGTCCGCCCATCCGCCCCCACAAACGCGGTCAGGTAGTAAAGATTGACCGGAATATTCTGACGAATATTCACGTACCGCGTATCCCCTTGCTTCAGGGCGTCCGAGATGCGCGTATCATTCCAGCCCGCATCCTGTAGCAGCATATTCGCCAGCTCAGATGCCTTATTCACACGCACGCAGCCTGAGCTAAGCGCCCGCGTATCTTTCTGGAACAGGTTGTGGTTTGGCGTATCGTGCAGATAAATAGCATCTGAACTCGGCATATTAAATTTATAACGGCCGAGCGAGTTACGCGCGCCCGGCGCCTGCTGGAAGCGGAACGGCAGATTCGATGCGGTAATGGTCGCCCAGTCAACCTGCCATGGATCTATCGTCTCTTTGCTATTCCAGCCGCGCATTACGGTATAGCCGTGACGCTCAAGGTATCCCGGGTCATTCCACACCTTAGGCAGAATATCTTTACGTGCCAGCGTCGGCGGTACGTTCCACGGTGGGTTAACGACCACATTATTCAGCGCACTGCTCATCATCGGCGTTTTGCGATCAGGACGCCCGACAATAACGCGTGAGGCTAGCACCTGATTGCCGTTCTGATAATAAACCAGCGAGTAGGCAGGAATATTCACCATGATACCGGTAGACAAATCACTCGGCAGCAGGCGCAAACGCTGAATATTCAACGCCAGCACACCTGCACGCTGAGCGGGCGTTACGTTCAGCCAGTCACGCGTTGCGGGTCCAATGGCGCCATCGGCCCCCAACCCCTGCCACGTCTGGAAACGCTTCACTGCCGCAACCAGTTCACTGCCGTAAGCGCTACGCCCTTCTTTAGCAGCCGTACTGACGACTGATTCAAGCATCCCGGTGCGGCGTAAGATTTCACGCAACGCGGGGATATCGTTACTCCACTCGCCAGGACGCAGCGTCGCGGTACTGGTTAACTGCGGCCAGGGACGCGTATCGCTCACCAGTTTTAACAACGATTCATGCATGGCTGCATACTGCGGATGCTGAGGCGCCAGGCCGGTAATAAACGACGTCAGCTGGCCGTTATCCAGCGCCACCTGCCATTGGTTGATCACAGAAATCGGCGGAGTGGCCAGCGCATAGGGCTTATTACTGTAGAGCCAGCGATTACCTTTGACGGGGATATTTGCGATAAAGTGCAGATATCCCATCAGGGCATCAGAAAGCACGATGTCTCGCGCCTGACCCGTTACCGCCGGGTCGGTAAGCAATGCGACCCAGGTGGTAAATTGCGGCTGAAATCCGGCAATCGCCACCTCGGCTAACTGTTGCTGAAACGCTTTTACCGCATCTCGATTTTCCCACATCGGTTTCATTTCGCGAGCGGCATACAGCAATTCCAGCTGGCTCATATAAACCGGCGTGAAGCCCGCGGGAAGTTGAGATTGTAATTTGGCGCGAGCGCTATCGACAGACACGCCCTCCGGCAGCGGTTGAATACCCGCCATGATAGCAGTAGCGGAAGATTGAACCTGCGGTTGCGGTAACGCTGTTGGCTGTTCACTGACGGACGCTGAGCTGTCGCCAGGGATCATTTCAGGCTCATCGGCCTGCGCATTGAACAGTGGAGCGAATGTTACGGCCAGGCACAAACTGATTGCCGACAGCCGACGACCACACATTTTATTAAGCAACATCCCTTGCCCCCTGTTTTCTTTATCATACTTTGAGTAGCCAGGCCGTATGCATTCCCCTTATGTTTTGCTGGGGTCGGACCTGTAAAACGCCAATACACGCTGAAGTATGACGAGCAAGCCTGCCACGAGTTAGGCTTACCTTTAGTATATAAACATCAAATAGTTTTTGCCTAACCTAATGTAAAGAAGTCTAAAGAAATTACACCAGGCATTATGTGCTTTTCAGAAAAGAAGAAGGCGGCTATTTAGCCGCCTTCTTACTTAGCTTGCCTGCGAGGAAGCGTCTTCCGTTCCTGGCAGTGGCTCAGGTAACTGCGGGGCAAACCCGCGCAGGCCCACCACGTGAACATGCTCGGTGTTCTGGAAGACTTTACGTACCAGTTTATAGGTGGTGCCTTTCTCCGGGCTGATGTTTTCCGGCGCAGCGATAATCAGTTGCATCTGCAAACGCTCGCACAGTTCAAACAGGGTCGCGATAGATCGGGCATCAAGTCGCGCAGCTTCATCAAGGAACAGCAGACGACAAGGCGAGATATCTTTACCGCGCAGTCTGCGACCTTCGTCTTCCCAGCTCTGCACAACCATCACCAGAATAGACATCCCGGTACCGATCGCCTCACCCGTTGACAGTGCGCCAGATTCAGCACGCAGCCAGCCGTCTGAACCACGGTTAACCTCGACTTCCATTTCCAGATAGTTACGGTAGTCCAGCAGCTCTTCACCAATGGTTTGCGGCGTGCGTTGCCCCATATCAATCTGCGGATTCAGACGCTGATACAGCTTCGCCAGCGCTTCAGAGAAGGTCAGACGGTTGCTGTTAAACAGATCCTGATGCTGTTCATGCTGCTCGGAAAGTACGTCCAGCAAGGTGGCGTGGGTTTCACGCACGTTGACGTTCAGACGAACGCTATTTACCTGGCCAAACGATACGCTTTGCAGACCCTGGTTCAACATACGGATACGGTTTTGTTCGCGCTGAATCGTCTTACGAATGATGTTCGCCACGCTGCGGGAGCTGATCGCCAGCTTCTGTTCACGCGAGGTTAATTCTTCCGTCAGACGGCTCAGTTCGATCTCCATCTGTTCAATCGCTTCCACCGGATCGTCGGTGCGAATAATATCCTGACGAATACGTTCACGCAGATGTTGATAAACCGCGACAAAGAACTGAATTTTACGTTCCGGGCGCTTCGGATCTTCAGACATGCGCAACACATCACGCAGGTGTTCGTTATCCGCCACCGCCAGACGCAGCGCGCCCAACGCCTTATCCGACATCGAACGCAGTTCATCGCCAGAAAGATACGCCAGCTCGCGACGATGCAGACGGCGTTCAACGCCATTGTCTTTCACCATGCGCATGACCGCACACCAGCCGGCTTTCGCGGTGACCACCTGTTCGCGCATCTCAAAATAATCGCGTTCCAGTTTGCGCAATTTGCGGGTCAGGTTATCCATCTCCGCTTCGCAGAAGGTCAGCGCTTTTTCCAGTTGGTTACGGCGCGCACGGTTGTTACTGAGCTGCGCATGCAGTTCATCACGACGGATACGGGCACGCTCTTCCGCGCCACTGTCAGCACGAACGCCGATATCCTGCAGTTCACGTTGTAAATCGTTGAGCAGTTCTTTTTTAGTGTCATAGGAGCTTTTCAGCGACGCCATGACCTGGTTGTACTGGCTTAACTGCGCGGCGTGGCTGCGCAGCGCTTCACGAGCGCGGGTACGTTCAGCTTCCGCCTGTTCCAGACGCTGGCGCAGTTTTTCGTTCAGATCGCTGTTTCCGCTCAGCATTTCGGCTGAATCGGAATAGCTAAAGTGCGCCCGGCGTTGTACGACCTCAGTCAGCGCAAACGCCTGCTGACGCGCATCACGCTGCATCTGCTGGGAATACGCGTAATCTTCCTTCAGTTGTTCAAACTGCTCAGGGTCATTTTGCAGAACCGAAACCATCGGTTCCAGTTTGGCTAACTGATTACCGTGCTGCTGCACAAAACGCGCCGCTTCCTGAGCTTCATCCAGACGCTCGCGAATTTCGTCCACGCGATCGGCCAGCGTGTCATCAGCCAGCAGATTCAAACGCGGCAGCAGGCGGTTCAGCGCAGAAACCCCCTCTTTCGCCTGTTCAAACTGCATACGGCTTTGCTGATTATCATTTTCATGATTGGTCAGCGCACGCTCCAGCTCAACGCGGCGGCTGTTCAACTGACGAATTTCCGCTTCTGGATCGGCTTCAAACGCCACCGACAAATGGCTGCCGATAAAGCGGCTGAACGCCTGATGCAGGCGCTGGGTTTTCTGGACGTCAAAAGAGAGCGTGGCAAAACGTTCAGACAGCCCTTCACGCTCGGCATGCAGGGTTTCGATACGGCTTTCGCGCGCCGCACGACCAAAAATCGGCACCGTCGGGAAGCGGGAATAACGCCACTGACGTTCGGCGGTTTTCACCACCACCGCTTTTTCCAGCTCATCAACGCTGAAAACGCTGTCATCAAACGACTGCGGATCCCCTTCGATAAAATAGAGATCTTCCGGACAATCCGTCAGGCCTTCAAGTTGTTCGGTAATCAGCGACAGATCCGGCACCACGATAGCATGGCGCGACGGACCGTACAGCGCGGAGAAGTACGGCGCATCTTCAAGGCTAACGTCGTCATAAATTTCTGACAGCAGCACGCCACCGAAGCGTTCCGCCAGCGCGTTCAGACGTTGATCTTCCGCCCCGCCGGGCTGACTTAAACGTTCAATTTCTTCATCAACCGCGTTTTTGCGCGCGCCAACTTCATCGCGCTCAACAATGGCCTCACGCTCGCGCTCCAGCAATTGCTGCAGATATTCGGTCACGTCCTGGCTTGAAGTAAACTCTTCGCCGCACTGTTCGCTAAGTTGATTCAGGCTATTTTGCGCGGCCAGCCAGACCGGTGCGCGTTTCATCAAATGCTGGATACGCGACTGCAGCTGTTCCTGTTCCTGACGCAGCGTCATTCGCTGTTCGCTGGCGGACGATACGCTGTCCGACAAAGCGGCGATGCGCGCTTCCAGCTCCTGGTGCAGCGCTTCCAGCTCATCGATATCGAACTGTTTACCCTGGCGTTTGCAGAATTCAGCCAGCAGTCGCTCGGCGTCCTGCTGTTCGCGCAGACGCTGTTCCAGCTCGCTGAGTCGCATACGCAACGGCTGAACCTGTTCCGCCAGGTGACGCTGCTCAACACCTTCCCGCAGCAGTTCACGCGCCACGCTCCAGGCCTCACCACGCGCCAGTGGGCCGTTGATCGCCGCCACCAGCTGATAAGCCTGTTCAAACTGACTGTGCGCGGTTTGCGCCACGCTCATTTTTTGTTCCAGCGTCAACAGTTTTTCTGTAGCTTCCTGCTCTTTGGCCTGGAAGGTTTCCAGCCATTCAGCAGCGCTGTCGGCTGTCAGATCCGGTAAGTGACACAGCTCTTTGGCCCGGCTTAACGCCTGAATTGCCTGGGCATACTGGATAGCTCGCGTTTGCTGGACATCCAGCGCCTGCTGGTAATCGGCAAGCTGACTTTTCAGCTCATCCACCTCCAGCTCAGCAGCTTCCGCGCGGGCTTCGTTTTCATCCTGGCGGTCAACGGCTTCCGCGACGACCTCATTTTGTTCTTCGAGACGGATCTGTAATTCCTCGAGATCCGCTTCATAGCGTTCAATTTTTTCTTGCTGACGCAGCGCGGTTTGCACCAGGTTGAGGTGATCGCTCGCCGCCTGGTAATCAGCTTCCAGATCGCCCTCCGCACCGTTGTGCTCGCCCAGCTCGCGTGCCATATCCACGTGCTTATACTGCTCAGCAGCCAACTGCTTGCGTGAGGTATGCAGTTCACGACGATATTCCAGCGCTTTATCCAGATGAATACGGCGCTCGTTGGCATGGCGCATATAATCTGCTGCCACGTAGTTGGTCGCTTCGCTGATCAAATGCTTAAACAGATCGCGGTCAGACTGGGTTACGCGAATCGCTTCCAGCGTCATGCGGTTTTCACGCAGCGCGGCTTCCATATCCTGGAACGCTTTGCGCACGCCACCGTTTTCTGGCAGCAGGTAATCACGCAGTGAGCGAGTAATGGCGCTGGAGATACCGCCATACAGCGAGGCTTCAATCAGACGATAGAATTTACTACGATCGGACGCAGAGCGCAGACGACGGGCAATGATGCCCAGATCGAACATCAGCGAGTGATAATCCGTTATCGAGTTGAACTGCTTAAACTGCACGCCTTCCATCTCATCAAGCTTCTCTTTCAGCTCAGGGAGAGACAGGACGCGCGCCTGGCGTTCATTCAGCGTTTCCGTAACCAACTGAGTGGGCTGCACCGACATCGGTAGCCCCTGAATGGCAAACGGCTTGATATCCACTTTACGATCGCGACCGGCAACCTGTTGCAGACGAACGCCGACAACCACGCGCTGATGGCGGGAGTTGAGGACGTCAAGCATTGAGTAACAGACACCCGCTTTGAGCTTACCGTGCAGACCTTTGTCACGTGAACCGCTGGTCGCACCGGCTTCGGTGGTATTACGGAAATGCAGCAGGGTTAAATCCGGGATGAGCGCCGTAACAAATGCCGCCATGGTCGTGGATTTACCCGCACCGTTACCACCGGACAGCGTGGTAACCAGTTCATCCAGGTCGAACGTACGGGCAAAAAAACCATTCCAGTTAATCAGCGTAAGTGAGCGAAATTTACCGCGTTCAATCATTATTCTTCTTCTCCACTGTCCGGCTGATTCTCTTCGGGCTCATCGTTAAGCTGCAGGCGGTTTTCGACCGGCATCGCTTCGCCATCACGAATTAAGCGACGCTGGGCTTCACGCGGATCGTCACCGCTGCGCACGTCCGCGCCAAAGCGGAAGACCGATTCCGTAATACGGAATTTGCTGCTGTCGTGGCCCAGAAACCACACCATGCCTAAGCGACGCAGACGGTTTAGCGAAGAACGTACCTTTTCCTGTAGCTTCTGACGGTCAACGTCCGAACCGGTTGAACGATTGTTCACCAGCTTCAGCAGTTTCGCTTCGTCCGCCAGCGTCAACAGCTCGTCGTACAACTCTTGTTGGGTAAAAATCCCTTCATTCGCCAGGCGTTCCGGGCTGAGATAGAGATAGCAAAGAATTTTACCCACCATCATATCCAGTTCGGACAGAACCGAACGCGGAATGAGCGTCGTTGAACGCGGGCGAAGATAGAAGAACCCTTCCGGCGCGCGGATCAGTTCCACGTTATAGCGGCTGTAAAATTCTTCAAAATACTCCTGAAAATCCATCAGGAAGGCATGATTATCCAGTTCATCCAGGCCGATATGTCGGCCCGAACGTAAGGCGCTATCCAGCGCCGGAAATAACGGATTCGCCAGCGCCTGCGCCAGCTTTACCGGCATCACTTGTTCAATATTTGTCAATGACATGCGCCTGTACCTTGGCTCCGTAATCATTAATCGGCTGCCATTTAGCTGGCAGTCCGGTGAAATCTGCTTGCGCTACGCCAAGACGTACCGCCTGATCGATAACAATACGCGCGACGTCGAAGTGACGCGCACGTGGATATTGCGCCAGATACTCGCGCACTACCAAACCGAGATCCAGTGGCGTTTGTCTGGATTTGTAGATAGCCAACTGTTCTTCGATGATCGCCGCCAGTTGCTCACGGATCTCGTTAAACTCTTCATATTCCAGATCTGTCGGAAGTTCACCGGTGACCTCTTCGTCACGCAGGACCATCTCTTCATCACGCATATCGAGCAGACGGTCGGCATTGGCATAAGTCAGCGCCCACGGATCGTCAAAATAAGTCTGCACGGACTGGCGCAAACGCTGGGCAAAGACGCGGTTTTTATCCATATCAATCGCGGTACGGATAAACTTATGCACGTGACGATCGTAACCGATCCACAAATCAATAGACTGCTGACCCCAACTGATAATGCGGTCGAGTTTGCTTTGTAAGTCAAACACCAGCCTGTCGACAAAATGCAAATCGTCATGCGTCATCGTGGCATCCTGGATGCGTAACAAGTTTGCCTGTAGCTTATCCCCCGCCGCTTCCAACGTATCCTGCAGTTCGCGCAGCGTCCCGGAAGTTTCAGAAAGCAGCAGTTCACAGCTGGAAATCGCCGCCCGCCAGTCTTTGTTCAGCAACTGCGCTATATCGTCTTTCACCTGCTGCTGCTGTTCATCCATGATGCGCTGGGTGAGATCGATACTGTCAAAAATCTCCGCCACCGAATATTTCAATGCCGCATATACATTGCGATGCCAGTGAAACTCATCACCACCTTCCGCCGCCGCATCCGCCGCGCGCTTCAATTCACCGGCCACAATCGACAACTGCATAGAAAGACGCAGTGTAGAGAATTCGCGTTGACGAATATAATAATCGGTGATGCCAATGCCGAGCGGCGTCAAACGATAAATCGCGTTTCCTTCTGCCTGCTCGCTGGTAAAGCGGTTCAGCAGACGTTGACGCACCATATCGTTGATCGCGTTGTTCGCGCGTACACCAATGGTTTCGCTGGTTTGCTCAAACGCATCACTCACATGGCGGAACGCATCCACCAGCTCACCTTCACTCATCTCGCCGTCAAGTCGCTCGCCGTTCAGAGTGGCGACCGCCAGCAGGAACGAAAGTCTGTCTACCGGCAGAGAGATGGAGAAGTCATTTTTTCTGGCCCAGGCAACCAGTTCGGGGACTGTCTGGGAAAATTCACTCATAGGTTATCCTTGCATCTGCGGCTCGGGCCGGACTTTTAATCGCGGTGACATGAATATAGCGCCCAAGGCTGATATACGGTTCCTGGCGGCAATAGCGCGTTTCTAACTCAAGTAACATTTCGTAGTCGTCATGCTGTTTATGCTTATCCCGCAGATAATCATGAAACACACGGACGCCTGTTTTACTCGTTATCTGCCAACCGATCTCTTCCAGCCACTGGTAAACCTGCCCCGGATCGCGTGGGTAGTCCGGTGAAAGCGTACGCTTTTTACGTTTCGGCATCCCCACCTGCACATAGTCAAAGTTCCCTGCGACCATGTTATGCATCAACAGACCGTTAGCATTGTAGAACATTAACGACAGCGCGCCGCCGGGACGCAATACTGACCACAGCGTCTGTAATACGCTGACGGGATCCGTCACCCATTCCAGCACAGCATGAAACAATATCAGATCAACCGGGGTTTCCAAATGCGCAGTAACGTCCTGAGCGGCGCATTGTATAAAATGCATGTTTCCGCTCACACCTTTTGCCTCTGCCGCCTGTTTCGCTCGGGCGATCATTTCGCCTGACAGATCGCATAATGTCACGAAGTGCCCACGTTGTGCCATCTTGATGGCCGTTTGCCCTTCACCACCGCCGGCATCCAGAATGTGCAATTTTTGCTCACCGAATGTCGCTAATAATCGATCCAAATCCTGCCAAAGGATAGCCTGTCTTAATTGACCTTTGGTGGTGCCGTAAATGTTACGGGAAAACTTCTCTGCAATGTCATCAAAATTGCGATCCCGCATCGGGCTCTCCACATGCTGGCTTTAGGGTGACTAAGTAAAACCGCTATTTTGTCACACCCACGCCGAGAATGAACCTTCCTGGTGTAATATCCCTGCAGATCCCCTGCTGTATGGTTAAAAAAGGAACCAAAAAGGATGCTTTTTACGCTGAAGAAAGTGATTGGCGGTATGATGCTGCCGCTTCCGCTGATGCTAACGATGATGGGTATTGGCCTGGCGCTGGTCTGGTTTAGCCGCTTTCAAAAAACAGGGAAAGTGTGTATCAGCCTGAGTTGGCTGGCGCTATTACTCCTGAGCTTGCAACCCGTCGCCGACAGCTTGCTGAAACCTATTGAGGATAGCTATCCCACCTGGCAGGATACGCAAAAAGTAGAATATGTTGTGGTGCTGGGCGGAGGATATACCTGGAACCCACAGTGGGCGCCGAGCTCAAACCTGATTAGCAATAGCCTTCCACGCCTGAATGAAGGTATTCGCCTATGGCGCGCGAATCCAGGGTCGAAGCTTATCTTTACCGGTGCCGCCGCAAAAACGAATAACGTTAGTACCGCGGAAGCCGGCGCCCGCGTAGCACAGTCGCTGGGGGTGCCGCCGGGTGACATCATCACGCTGGATCACCCCAAAGATACTGAAGAAGAAGCAGTGGCAGTAAAGCAGGCCATCGGCAACGCGCCGTTTCTGCTGGTGACCTCCGCGTCGCACTTACCGCGTGCCATGATTTTCTTCCAGCAGGCCGGGCTACACCCGCTGCCAGCACCTGCCAATCAGTTAGCGATTGATTCCCCGCTTAATCCATGGGAGCGGGCAATTCCCTCGCCCGTCTGGTTAATGCACAGCGATCGTGTCGGATACGAAACGCTGGGACGCATCTGGCAGTGGCTGAAAGGAAAGGAACATTGACAGAAATGTTGCCTCTTATCAGGCCTACAGATTCAGCGCAGAATTCCAGGCCGGATAGTCAGGCGAGCCACGGCAGCAGTGATTTTGTCGCCAGATCAAAGTTGGAACGATTAAAGCGTCCGGTATTGACCAGTTGCGCCACCTCATCCCATAACACATACAACCAGCGCCGCCAGATGAATGACTCCGCCACTGGCGCGCGTTGCAGATATTGCCAAAGCAGGCTTTCCGCCAGCGCATTGTCCATTAAGCGGAACAATTCATATTCTCTTGGCGCCCATAGCATCAAGCCCGGTCCCACCATCGCCAGGAGCTGATCGCTACGAGCATCTTTGAGCATGCTGCGTAAACTGAAATTGCCGTGGATCAGCACGCAGTTATCATTAAATCCGGCAAATAAATCGGGTAAACATTCACGGGTACGGAACAGAATCCGCTTGTCCTGCATCGTCAGCCCAGTATTGTTGAACTGATTCAACGTGCTCCACAATACCTCGACACGCTGGCGATACCAGGACGGCCAGATGTTCTCTTGCGTGTTATCCACCGCACCCACGCAGCCGCGGCTATCCTGCCGATGCCATGACAGCAAACCTTCTACGATTTGATCTTTTAAATGTTCCCAGCGCTCGGGCGTTCGGGCAGGCGCTTCCACCGGCACGCCACGTAAACGCTCAAGCAGGAGCACATCAGGACCGGGATGCTCCTCATGCGTTAAGACGCCATAAATGACCGGCATACGTACCGTGCCACTGCGCGCCAGCATAGAGGTTTTCCATGCCAGCTGCTGCGCCATCCCCGGCGTGGTGAAACTTCTCGCCATCAGCGGCATCGGATTACCCTGACTGTCGTACAGTGACCACAAGGCGGTATCCACTTTCTCATTCACGCATTCAATACGACTGAGTTTTTCACCCAGCAGATGGCTGAGTTCGGCACGCAACTGTTCCATTTCAGATTGCCCTCATAAAAGCTACTGCTTTCATAATGAGCGTCGCGCAGACAGATGTCACCCGGATGAGATCAATTGATGAAAAGAAAAGCACAGGGAAAACGTAACGATACGACACTCCTCCCAAAAATAGGCGGTATTATGGGTGGAGTGCCATGAGAAAAACTAACGCATTTCAGCGCGAACGCGTTCAAGATCCTCAGCAGTGTCTACGCCAGTACCCGGTACTTCTTTAGCGACGGCCACGTGAATTTTTTCGCCGTACCACAGCACACGCAGTTGCTCCAGCATTTCAATATGCTCAAGCGGGCTGGGCTGCCAGTTAACATAGCGGCGAATAAAACCTGCGCGATAACCGTAAATCCCCAGATGACGCAGGAAAGTATCGCCTACCGTTTCCAGGCTTTTGGCAAAACGGTCACGATCCCAGGGGATGGTTGCGCGTGAAAAATAGAGCGCATAGCCTTCGTTGTCCAGAACGACTTTAACCGCATTCGGATTAAATGCTTCTTCCGCACTATGAATGGGAGCCGCAAGGGTCGCCATGCCAACCTGGCGTTGCGCCAGATTTTCGGCCACCTGACGAATAATGACCGCTGGGATCATCGGCTCATCACCCTGAACGTTCACAATAACGGTATCATCGCTAAAGCCACATTTCTCGACGACTTCCGCCAGACGCTCGGTACCAGACTGGTGATCGGCCCGGGTCATGCAAACTTCCCCTCCTACCGCTTCTACCGCACGAGCGACATCTTCATGATCGGTGGCAACGATAATGCGCTCAGCGCCGGATTCACGCGCACGCTCCAGCACGTGCACGATCATCGGCTTGCCGTTGATATCCAGCAACGGCTTGCCCGGCAAACGTGTAGATGCATAACGCGCAGGAATAATGACCACAAAACTCATGATTTACTCTCATCCGCAGTCAGAACGCGGGCTTCAGTTTCCAGTAAAACGGGAATGCCATCACGCAGTGGGAAAGCAAGGTTATCCAGTTTACAAATCAGTTCCTGTTTTTCCTGGTTAAACCAGAGTTTGCCATTGCATACCGGGCAGGCAATGATTTCAAGCAGACGATGATCCATAGTTCCTCCAGATGGACCGGATTGTGAATCCGTAAATATTAACATAATCGCTTAACGGGCTGGGGCTATTTCCCAACCATGACGTACGCCAGCAAATAAACCTTCAGGGTAGCGCCCCAGCGTCACGCGCGTTGCCTGCTGCCAGCGGGCAAAATCATCAATCGCCTGGAACAACCCTTTTTGCAAAGTAACGCCAGGTTTGACCCCATCCTGTAACCATAGCGAAATCACCTCCAGCACACCTGTTTTACGGTGCATTTTGGCATCCATCCGCCCCACTAACTGTCCACGATGCAGCAACGGCAGGACAAAATAACCGTACTGACGTTTCGCTGCTGGCGTATAACATTCCAGCCGATAGCTAAAATCGAATAGCTGCTCTGCCCGTTTGCGATCCCAGACCACCGGATCAAACGGTGATAAAACCGTGCTATGCGTTGCCGTTAATTTCCCCGCCAGTGCCTGCTCAAGCTGCGGTTGAAGATCGCTATGCAACCACAGGGTTCCCAGCCCTTCAACGTCGACAGGAATAATTTGTTGCTGTTCCTTGCGCACATCACACCAGTATTTTAACCCCGGGCGCTTCAGGCGATAGTAGTCTGCCAGCCACTGTTCGCGAAAAATCCCCAGACTACGGGCGCTGTTATCCAGCATGATAATTTCGGCTTCCTCTTGTGAAAGCCTGTCACGTTCATCATCCCAGTGCGGCATGACGCGATGGGTTAAATCATAGACTCGCTGGAAATTACGCCGCTCCACCACCATCACTTTCCCGGCAGTAAACAGTCCTTCAAGGTGTCGCTTATGCGGCTTCCATTCCCACCAGCCGTTGGCTCCCTTACGGGGATGTTCAAAATCGACTGAGCGTACCGGCCCGTTATGGTGGATATGTTGGAGCAACTGCTCAATCTCATGGGCATGTTCTGTCATCCACGCCGCTTTATATTTCCAGCCCATTTTCTCCGGCGCCAGCATGCGGTGGCGTATCAGCATAAAGTCACTGCGCGGCATAAAGCAGGCCTCGTGCGCCCAGTACTCCATCAGTTCACCCTGCCGTAACGAGTCATCCAGCCATTGCGGGGAATAATCACCTAAACGACTGAACAGCACCAGGTAAGGACTGCGCGCCACAATATTAATGGTATCGATTTGCAATAAAGACATGCGCGAAATGGTGGCAAGAATATCGGCAGGAGATGCCCGGCGGCGTGTTTTTTTCAGCAGCCCTTGGGCGGCAAGATGAAGATGGCGAGCATCCGTCAGAGAAAGGTGCGGCAACGACATTTATGACCTCATAAATGATTCGCTGCCGCAGCTTGAATCCGTTAGCGAGTCAGCGAGATTAAGCTATCCAGCAACATATCAGGCCGTTCGCCTGACAAATGTGCGTCCACGGGTAAATACCACCAGTTATCATCAGCAAATGCGCGGCATTTAACCGCATCTTTTTCCGTCATCACCAGCGTTTGCCCTGCGTCTGAAAACGCACTGACGTCACTGTAGGTCAGAGATTGATGATCTGCCAGCGCAATACATTTTTGTGGTTTGGCTCCGCACGCTTCAAGCGTGGCAAAAAAACGGGGCGGATGGCCAATACCCGCCATGGCGACAATATTGGTTAGTTGCGCCACATCACGGCGTTCACCCGTGCGTAAATTAACGGCCAGCCCGGGTTCAAGTCGCATGGGAATCTCCCCCGGCTGTGGACTGCCACCGTTAACGATTGTCGCATCCACCGATTTAAGCCGACCTGCGCGTTCCCGCATGGGACCGGCCGGAAGCCACCAGCCATTGCCAAACCGACGTTCGCCGTCAATCACCACGATTTCAACATCTCGCGCCAGACGATAATGCTGTAGACCATCGTCCGTCACAATAATCTGCACATCATGATGCGCCAAAATCGCTTTTACCGCATCTGCTCTGTTCGGAGAAACAGCTACCGGCACGCCGGTGCGCTGGTAGATGAGCACAGGTTCATCGCCCGCTTCTGCAGTTGTGGTATCAGCGGTCAGTAACAGCGGGTAAGCCGCGGCTTTTCCACCATAACCACGAGAAACCACGCCCACGCGGATACCTCGTTGTTGTAGTCGTTCAACCAGCCAAATCACCACCGGCGTTTTACCGTTCCCGCCTGCGGTAAGATTTCCCACTACGACAACGGGTACTGGCGCGCGCCATGCGCGCTTGAGCCCAAGTTTGTAGCATAAGCGGATCCCCCCACTCACCAGACCATACAGCCAGGAGAGTGGAAGTAATAAGCGCCACAGCGGCGATTCACCAGACCAGATACGTGCGATCATTGACCAAATTGCATTTTGTGTAATTGCGCATACACGCCGCGTTGCTCAATCAGCTCGTTATGGGTTCCGCGCTCAACAATCACCCCGTCTTCCACCACGATGATTTCGTCCGCCTGCTCAATGGTAGAAAGACGGTGTGCAATGACCAGAGAAGTACGGTTTTTCTGTAGCTCATCCAGTGCAGCCTGAATCGCGCGTTCAGATTCAGTATCAAGAGCCGACGTAGCTTCATCAAGGATCAGGATCGGACTGTCACGCAGTAAGGCACGGGCGATAGCGATACGTTGACGCTGTCCGCCGGAAAGCAATACGCCGTTTTCACCAATCACCGTATCCAGACCATTATCCATCTTATTGATGAAATCCATGGCATAGGCCATCTGCGCCGCTTTTTCAATCTGCTCACGGCTGTATAAATCGGTACGCGCGTAGGCGATGTTATTCGCGACCGTATCGTTAAACAGGTGCACATTCTGCGAAACCAAAGCAACCTGATCGCGCAGGGATGCCAGGGTATATTCGCGCAGATCGTGTCCATCCATCAGAATCTGCCCTTCATCGATATCGTAGAAGCGCGTGATCAGACTGGCGATGGTAGATTTACCTGAACCCGAACGACCAACCAGAGCGACGGTTTTACCCGCCGGAATATTCAGGTTGATGTTACGCAGCGCAGGGACTTCACGTCCCGGATAAGTAAAGGTCACATTGCGGAATTCCAGATCGCCGGTAGCGCGTTCGATAACGCGTTTACCTTCGTCTTTCTCCTGTTCGCTATCCAGAATCGTGAATAAGGTCTGGCATGCCGCCATACCACGCTGGAACTGCGCGTTGACGTTAGTTAGCGATTTCAACGGACGCATCAGCGCGATCATTGACGAGAAGACAACGGTAATGGTCCCTGCCGTCAGGTTTTCCATGACGCTTGGGAAACTGGCTGCATATAACACGAAGGCCAGAGCCAGAGACGCAATCAACTGGATGATAGGATCGGAGATCGAAGAGGCGGAAACCATCTTCATACCCTGTAAACGCATCTTGTTGCTGACTTTATCAAAGCGTTTAGTTTCGACTTCCTGCCCACCAAAAATCAGAACTTCTTTGTGGCCTTTCAGCATCTGCTCCGCACTGGTCGTAACCTGCCCCATGGTGTTTTGCATGTTTTTACTGATGCTACGAAAGCGCTTAGAAACCACACGAATCGCCACTGATACAATTGGCGCCAGTACTATCAGAATCAATGACAGCTGCCAGCTGTAATAGAACATCATGATGAACAGGCCAATAATTGAGGCCCCTTCACGTACCACGGTGATCAGCGCGCCGGAAGACGATGACGCTACCTGCTCTGAATCATAGGTAATACGTGACAGCAACGTACCTGTAGACTGTTTATCGAAAAAGGAGACTGGCATGCCCATCATGTGACCAAACAGGCGACGGCGCATGGTCATAACCACTTTGCCCGACACCCATGAGATACAATAGCTGGAGACATAGCTGGTTAAACCACGAACTATCATCAGCCCAATGACCACCAGCGGCATCCACAGCAGCACCGAGCGGTCAGTTTTACCAAAACCATCATCCAGTAATGGCTTGAGGAGCGATAACATGAAGGTATCGCTGGCCGCGTTAAGGACTAACGCTATACCCGCCACGATCAGACCCGATTTAAAAGGCGCTATGGTTGGCCATAGTCGGCGAAACGTCTGCCACGTAGAGAGATCTTTATCGTTATGCATTCAAAAAACCAGCATTTGTTAGAATAGCCGCATATTCTACCCGTTATCCTCCGACACGCCAAACCACTGATGATACCAACGGGGTAAAATCTGATCCCGCATGCTGCGCATTTGCCAGGTTTGTGGGTAAAAATCCAGCGTAATCTGCCCCTGATGTGGCGTGTCCAGCCATTGATAATCTTGTTGCCGATAGCGCCGCTTCACCTTCCAGGATGGCAGTCGCCAGGCATTGTAACGGGATGCCGAGGCCAACGCCGCCTGTCCGCCAACACGCTGAATCAGCGCCAGTGATGACGAAGTATTGCTGCCATGGTGTGGAACCTGCATGACAGTTGACTGCAGATGAGACCAGTAGTGACTTAGCATTTTTTGTTCAGCGGGAGACTCAATATCACCGGTCAGAAGAATACTCTGGTATCCGTCATCGACTTTAACCACGCAGGATTGGTTATTCCCCCGCGCTTTATTTCCGCGCAGGGGCCAGTGTGCACTGAACGTTAATCCTTGCCATTGCCAGCGTTCCCCGCGAAAACACGGAAGATGACCTTTCCAGCCTAGTGGGCTTCTTATCCATAAGAATGGCCATGCTTGTTGCAGCGAGCGCAACCCTCCCCGATGATCCATATGCTCGTGACTTAAAATTATCCCTTCTGGCTTGAGGTTGTGCCAGCGTAACCAGGGAATGATCAATTGCTGCGCGCTATCTCCCTCAGGCCATGCCAGCCCCGTATCATATAGAATTGCTTTCCCATTGCGGGCGATCACCATCGCCAGTCCCTGCCCGACGTCCAGCATATGCACTTGCCATGCATCCGTGCGTGGCGCCCGCCAGAGCGGTTCACTCAGCAAAAATAGCACTGTGAAACAAAGCATCGGTAGAGTACGCCAGGCATTCAGTCGCCATGCGATGAGCATCAGCCCAGGTGCCAATGCAAGCCATTGCCAGCGAGCATCTATATTGATCCAGCCTTGAGGCAGAGCATTAAGTCCCCAAAATAACAGCGCCAGAGAGCGATCGGCTAAATAACACAGTCCCGATTCCAGCCCTCCCAGACTGGTTAAATGCACCAGCATGCCGGCTAATATCAGCGGTACGGAAACAAACGTGACCAGCGGTACGGCAAATAAATTAGCCACCAATGAAGTCAGGCTGATGCCGTGAAACATCGAAATTTGCACAGGCAGAAGCAGAATCGTGATCCCCAGTTGCAGATGCGCGAGGGCCAGCAGTATGCGTCCAATGCGAGAGAGAGACCAGGCAGGTAAAGGTACCCACTGATACCAGAATATCAGCGCCGCGACGGCAAAAGCAGATAACCACAGACTCTGTGACAGAATAGCGAGAGGATCCGCCACCACGATGGCTGCGAGACAACAGACCCAGACCGACCATCCGCTCCACTGCCTGCCGCTTAGCTTCAGCGCCCCCCAGACCATCAGCGCGACAATCGTGCGCAATGCAGGAGGCTGAAGCCCCGTTAACCAGGCATAGAATGTCGCACAGATAATCCCGCCAACCAACGGAACCTGCCAGCAAATCCATTTGGTTGGCATAAAAAATTGTCCACCGCGAATCAGCCCTCCCGCCAGAAGTGCGGCAAACGCAATATGCAGCCCGGAGATAGCCATCAAATGCGCTGTGCCGGTATCACGCATAATGGCTTTTACCTCTTGTGACACGGACAGGCGCTCCCCCATACCCAGCCCCAGAATGACCTGCTGCCAGGGATAGTTGGCGAGCTGGATTTTCAACGAAGAGAGATACTTCGAACGTAAGCTACATTGTGGCGCGATGACCGAAGCCTGCAAGAACCGTCCCGTCAGCGGCTGATGCTGTGCTAACGCATAACGTTGACTGTCAAATCCCCCCTCGTTCAATTGGCCGTGTACGGCGCGAACTTTCAGCGTCATCGCCCATGTCTGGCCCGCGCAAACGTCGCCGGGCAGGTACTGCCCATACAGAACAATTCCTTGCGCAGGAAAGATTCGCCGCCCCTGCAGGTGCGTGATCTGACCATAGTGCGTGGTCATATTGTCGGTTCCGGTTATGCGCACAATTGCCTGCTGGTTTTTAGCAGGAAGCGTATTACCCGCCCAAAGTGCATCTTTCGCCGCCATTATTCCCCAAAGAAAAAACAGCAGGGTCAACCCGGCGAAACGCATATGTTTGTGGGGAAAAAGGCAGAGCAGACATGCCAGACAAAATACAACGCTGATGCTCAGCATCTCAGGTAGCGCGGGTAATAGCATCAGAGGAAGAATGCCGCACAATGCACACGTACTCACCGTTGTTATTTTCATCAATACCTCCCTGTTGCGGGGAGTGTGTAGTAATACTCAACGGTTGTCTGGCGACAATTTACTGTTATACGGCACGCGTTCCGCTGATCTTTGGCGGCGGATGTAACATGCGAATTAATTGGGATGGGGATTCCAGTATGGGCCTGCAGAAATGAAAAAAGCACCCATGCAGGTGCTTTCCTCGGCGTTAAGTCTCGCTAAAAACTTAACCGTAAATATTGGCGCGATCGCGCAGTTCTTTACCTGGTTTAAAGTGCGGAACGTATTTCCCTTCCAGATCCACTTTATCGCCGGTCTTCGGATTACGTCCGGTGCGAGGTGCGCGGTAATGCAAAGAGAAGCTGCCGAAACCGCGGATTTCAATACGCTCGCCCTGCGCAAGAGTCGAGGCCATATGTTCCAGCATCTCTTTTACTGCATCTTCAACCGCTTTCGCGGGAATATGAGGTTGCTGGGTTGCAAGTCTTTCAATCAATTCTGACTTGGTCATGATTCCTCCGGTTCCTTAAAGGCATAATTAGCTGCTGCATTGATTAAGGGCGGCCGTAGCCGCCCTTTGTCATTGATTACAGGACGAATCCTGTAATCTGTCAAGCTACTCGTCACCCTTTGTGCTGTTAACGGCACAAAGGATTTAGAGAACTTGATATTACTCGCCTTTAGCTGCTTTGAAAGCTTCAGCCATTGCGTTGTTAGAGAAGTTTGCATCTTCCTGTTTGTTAACAGTTGCGATTGCATCTTTCTCATCAGCTTCGTCTTTAGCACGAACAGACAGGCTGATTGCACGGTTCTTACGATCAACGCCGGTGAATTTAGCTTCAACGTCGTCGCCTACGCTCAGAACCAGAGTTGCATCTTCAACGCGGTCACGGGAAGCTTCAGAAGCGCGCAGGTAACCTTCAACGCCGTCAGCCAGTTCTACGGTTGCGCCTTTAGCGTCAACTGCAGTGACTTTACCGTTTACGATTGCGCCTTTCTTGTTCAGTGCAACCCAGTTGTTGAACGGATCTTCTGCGAGCTGTTTAACGCCCAGAGAGATACGCTCACGCTCTGCGTCAACCTGCAGAACAACTGCTGCGATTTCGTCGCCTTTTTTGTATTCACGAACTGCTTCTTCGCCTGCAACGTTCCAGGAGATGTCAGACAGGTGAACCAAGCCGTCGATGCCGCCGTCCAGGCCGATGAAGATACCGAAGTCAGTGATAGACTTGATTTTACCTTCAACACGGTCGCCCTTGTTGTGGGTTTCCGCGAACTGCTGCCATGGGTTGTTTTTGCACTGCTTCAGACCCAGGGAGATACGACGACGTTCTTCGTCGATATCCAGAACCATAACTTCCACTACATCGCCAACGTTAACAACTTTGGACGGGTGGATGTTTTTGTTGGTCCAATCCATTTCGGAAACGTGAACCAGGCCTTCAACGCCTTCTTCGATTTCAACGAAGCAGCCGTAGTCGGTCAGGTTGGTCACGCGACCAGTCAGTTTGGTACCTTCCGGATAACGCTTAGCGATAGCTACCCATGGATCTTCGCCCAGCTGTTTCAGGCCCAGAGATACACGAGTACGCTCGCGGTCGAACTTCAGCACTTTAACAGTGATTTCGTCGCCAACGTTTACGATTTCGCTCGGATGCTTAACGCGTTTCCATGCCATGTCGGTGATGTGCAGCAGGCCGTCAACGCCACCCAGATCAACGAATGCACCGTAGTCAGTGAGGTTCTTAACGATACCTTTAACTTCCATGCCTTCCTGCAGGTTTTCCAGCAGCTGATCGCGTTCTGCGCTGTTTTCGGATTCGATAACGGCACGACGGGAAACAACAACGTTGTTACGCTTCTGATCCAGCTTGATGACTTTGAACTCAAGCTCTTTGCCTTCCAGGTGCAGCGTGTCGCGGACCGGACGAACGTCTACCAGGGAACCCGGCAGGAACGCGCGAATACCATTCAGCTCAACAGTGAAGCCACCCTTGACTTTGCCATTGATAACACCAGTAACGGTTGCAGCTTCTTCGTAAGCTTTTTCCAGCGTGATCCAAGCTTCGTGACGTTTAGCTTTCTCACGGGACAGCAGGGTTTCACCGAAGCCGTCTTCTACTGCATCCAGAGCAACGTCAACTTCGTCACCAACCTGGATTTCCAGCTCGCCCTGGGCGTTTTTGAACTGCTCTGCCGGAATGGCGGACTCAGATTTCAGACCAGCGTCAACCAGTACTACGTCTTTGTCGATAGCAACAACAACACCACGAACGATGGAACCCGGACGGGTTTCGATTTCTTTTAAGGATTCTTCAAACAGTTGAGCAAAAGATTCAGTCATGTTTAATCTTCAGGTTTCATATTTAACGTCCACCTGGCTCCATGCCGGATGGGGTTGTTTAACATACCCGCTGTCAGTCCATTGCAACGGGGGTACTGCAAATTCGGTCGCACTTAAGCGAGTGCCAGTTTTTGGCGCGCATATTGTAACGCTTTTTCAATCACTTGCTCAATGCTTAATCGGGTTGAATCCAAAACTAAAGCATCAGCAGCGGGAACCAGCGGCGCTACAGCACGGTTACGATCGCGGTAATCGCGTTCCTCGATCTCGGCCAAAAGGCGTTCAAAGTTAACACTAAAGCCCTTCTCCTGCAACTGTAGCATACGTCTATGCGCACGTTCGTGCGAGGAGGCGTCCAGAAAAATTTTCACCGGCGCATCCGGGAACACGACGGTTCCCATATCGCGTCCGTCGGCAATCAGTCCAGGTGCTTCGCGAAACGCGCGTTGACGACGTAAAAGCGCTTCGCGCACGCGGGGAAAAGCAGCCACCTGGGATGCGGCATTCGCCACTTCCTGAGTGCGGATTTCGCCACTAACATCTTCACCTTCCAGAATGACTTCCAGGTTGCCGTCCGTTGAGATAAAACGCACATCCAGGTGTGAGGCAAGCGGTACCAGAGCATCTTCAGAGGTGACATCGACATGGTGATGTAACGCTGCGAGCGCCAGTACGCGATAGATCGCGCCTGAATCTAACAGATGCCACTGCAATGCTTCCGCCATTGCCTTGCACAAGGTGCCTTTACCTGCACCGCTTGGGCCATCAATGGTAATAACCGGGGCAATTGCCGTCATCTTTTTCTCCTTAAACGGGCATACGTTAACGTGAACGCCGCGCATTATACGCGCCAACGACAACGATCGTTATCTTTGTGTGAAAAATGCAGAATCATTGAAGCTGAGTGTAGAAGAAATAGACAATCGGAGATGGCAGAATGTGCCGCACCGGGTAGTGCGGCAATAAAATCAGGCAGGTGTACTAATACGCGCCAACTGTTCGAAATAATCCGGGAAAGTTTTGGCGGTACATTTGGGGTCAAGAATGGTCACAGGGGTATCAGACAGCGCCACCAGCGAGAAACACATCGCCATACGGTGATCGTTATAGGTTGCGATATCCGCAAACTTCAGCGTCGCTGGTGGTGTGATGCGGATGAAGTCATGCCCCTCTTCAACTTCCGCGCCCACTTTGCGTAATTCCGTCGCCATCGCAAACAGACGGTCGGTCTCTTTGACGCGCCAGTTGTAGATGTTGCGTAGGGTGGTGGTGCCTTTAGCAAACAGCGCGGCCGTGGCAATAGTCATCGCCGCGTCGGGAATATGGTTCATATCCATATCCACTGCGTTCAGTTCGCCGTGAGTACAGGCAATAAAATCATCACCCCAGGTAATGGTCGCGCCCATTTTCTCCAGTACATCAGCAAAGCGAATATCGCCCTGCATACTGTTGCGGCCAATCCCGGTGACTTTAACCGTGCCGCCTTTAATGGCGCCCGCCGCGAGGAAGTATGAAGCAGAAGAAGCATCGCCCTCAACCAGATAGGCGCCCGGAGACTGATACTGCTGCTGCCCCTGCACGACAAAGCGCTGGTAGTTCTGATTCCCAATTTCAACACCAAACGTCTTCATCAGATTCAAGGTGATATCAATATAAGGTTTAGATACCAGCTCGCCTTTAATGGCGATCGTTGTATCCTGCGGCGCCAGCGGTGCAGTCATCAGTAGCGCAGTGAGGAACTGGCTGGATACGCTGCCGTCTACCTCAACTTGCCCGCCGGAGAAGCCCCCGTGCAAACGAAGCGGCGGATAGTTTTCCTGTTCCAGGTACTCAATGTTGGCTCCCCCCTGGCGCAGCGCATCAACCAGATGGCCAATCGGGCGCTCCTTCATGCGCGGTTCGCCTGTCAACACGATGTCATTGCTGCCAAGGCACAGCGCAGCGGCCAGCGGACGCATTGCGGTTCCGGCATTGCCAAGAAACAGTTCCACTGCCCTTTCGGCATGTAATGCGCCGCCGTTGCCGATAATCTCGCAGCGGGTACGATCGGCGGAAAGGGTATAGCTAATCCCTAACGCATTGATTGCATTGAGCATATGACGGACATCGTCGCTGTCCAGCAGGTTGGTCAGAACAGTGGTGCCATTTGCTAATGCGGCCAGCAGCAAAGCGCGGTTAGAAACACTTTTGGATCCAGGCAGATTGATGGTGCCATCCACCCGCGCAATGGGTTGTAACGTCAGGGATTCCATGAAACTCAACTCTCAAAACAGATATAAAAACCCCACAGACGGGCTGTGGGGATGAAAAGTACAGCAGATTAACCGCGGCGGCGTTCGAAATCGACCATGAAATCGGTCAGTGCTTTTACGCCTTCAAGCGGCATCGCATTATAGATGGACGCACGCATACCGCCGACCACACGATGGCCTTTCAGCGCATGCAGACCCGCAGCGAAAGACTCCTCCAGGAAGAGTTTATCCAGGGCGCTGTCAGCCAGTTGGAACGGGACGTTCATACGTGAACGGTTCGACTTCGCGACATCGTTACGATAGAAGTCGCTGTTGTCGATCACGCCATACAACAGCTCTGCTTTTTGCTGGTTAATTTTATCCATCGCACTAACACCGCCCTGCTCTTTCAGCCACTTAAAGACCAGACCAGACAGATACCAGGCAAAGGTTGGCGGCGTGTTGAACATGGAGTCGTTGTCATTTAGCACGGTATAGTCAAGGATTGACGGGCATGAAACATGCGCTTTACCCAGCAGATCTTCGCGTACAATGACAATCGTCAGTCCCGCAGGACCAATGTTTTTCTGCGCCCCGGCATAGATTACGCCATAGCGGCTAACATCAAGCGGCGCGGAGAGGATGGTAGAAGAGAGATCCGCCGTAACCACCACATTGCTGGCAAAGTTCGGCGTTTCATCAATCGCAATGCCATCGATGGTTTCATTCGGGCAATAGTGCAGGTACGCGGCGTTGTCAGAAAGCTGCCATTCGCTCATTGGCTTAACAGCGCGCAGACCGTCAACGGTGACTTTGGCATCGATAACGTTTGGCGTGCAGTACTTTTTCGCTTCTTTAATCGCACTGGCAGCCCAGTAACCGGCATCGACGTAATCCGCCGTCGTTTTATCACCGAGAATATTTAACGGGATACCGGCGAATTGTCCACGGCCACCGCCATGACAGAACAACACTTTATAGTTGGAGGGGATGCTGAGAAGATCGCGAAAATCCTGCTCTGCTTCCTCTGCAACCTGGATAAACTCTTTACCCCGGTGGCTAATTTCCATTACCGACGTGCCAAGACCGTTCCAGTCGCGAAGATCCTGTTGAGCCAGTTTAAGTACTTCCGCCGGTAGCATTGCCGGACCTGAACTAAAATTGAAGACCTGAGCCATTTCCCCTCACCACGTTGTGTTGTTATCCAATCAACATCCTGTCATTGACGATAATCCGGTGACAGACATTGGTATAAGTTATTCCTGTGGATATCGGTTTTATCATTCAGTGACACGCGCCGCAATGGGTAAAACTGGCTGGGGTAAAAATGAGTCATCGATCACACAACAGAATCTATCGGATTGACGGACAAAAACCGATATTTTCGCTGTCAGGTGACCCGTTTTGCCCGACTGGCCTTCGACCATTCTGGATTTGCGCAGCGCGGACATAATTGATGATCCCCCGCGCTCATTTGCACCACTTCACTACACCGTACACATGCATAGTCGCCTGTTTCAGGCACCACCTTAAATCGCTGTGTACAATGTTTAGGCAGGATACTGAGTCCCGGTTTTACGTCTTCATCGGCAAAGAAGTAAACGCTGATCTGCCCATTCGTCTCCAGAATAGCGAGTTTCACCTGCCCCAGTTGCTCTACGCCGTTCAAACGCAGCTCCATAAAGAATTCGAATTCCGTCATATTGGCGCGATTAAGCTTTGACCATGACAATTCACCGTCTTCAATGATGACCACTGGCTTGCCTTCCAGTAGATCTTCCAGCTTTTCGCTGTGTGACATCAGCCACATGACAAGACGATAAAGCAGCGCCAGGGTAATAAAAACCACCAGCACCGGAATCATCGGCACATCGTCATAAAACGCAACATCGCCCGCCGCAGAGCCCAGCGTAAGAATAATCAGCACTTCAAAAAGCGACATCTGCCGTACGCCACGCCGCCCTGTAAGCTTTAAAAACAGAAAAACCAATATAAAGGTATAGAGACTGCGCAGCGCAACCTCACCAAGAAACTCCATTGGCACCTTATCCAGTGCCATACGCTGTAAATCGAATGCTTTCATTTTGTGCTCTTAACATTGTTGACTGTGTGAAAGCATAGCCAATAGTTTTATTTACGCCTGGGCTCCGGCGGCGATAGCGCCGTTCATTGAAAACCCGTATCATTGCGCGCTTTCCGTACGACAAAAGTGATTTTCATGACGCAAACATTTATTCCCGGCAAAGATGCCGCTCTGGAAGACTCCATCGCTCGCTTCCAGCAAAAATTACTCGACCTTGGTTTTCAGATTGAAGAAGCCTCATGGTTGAACCCTGTGCCTAACGTTTGGTCTGTGCATATTCGCGACAAAGAATGCGCGCTATGCTTTACCAATGGTAAAGGCGCGACGAAAAAAGCGGCGCTGGCCTCCGCGCTGGGTGAATATTTTGAGCGTCTGTCTACGAACTACTTCTTTGCGGATTTCTGGCTGGGTGAAACCATCGCCAACGGCCCGTTCGTGCATTATCCGAACGAAAAATGGTTCCCACTGACGGAAGACGACGACGTGCCGGAAGGTCTGCTGGATGCGCGTCTGCGCGCGTTTTACGATCCAGAGAACGAATTGACCGGAAGCATGCTTATCGATCTGCAATCCGGTAATGAAGATCGTGGCGTCTGCGGCCTGCCGTTTACCCGTCAGTCTGATAACCAGACCGTCTATATCCCGATGAATATTATCGGCAACCTGTACGTTTCTAACGGTATGTCTGCGGGTAACACGCCTAACGAAGCGCGCGTTCAGGGTCTGTCTGAAGTCTTTGAACGTTATGTGAAGAACCGCATTATCGCGGAAAGCATTAGCCTGCCGGAAATCCCGGCCGAGGTGATGGCGCGCTACCCGGCGGTAGTGGAGTCCATCGCCAAACTGGAAGCGGAAGGTTTCCCGATTTTCGCCTACGATGGCTCGCTGGGCGGCAAGTACCCGGTGATTTGCGTTGTCCTGTTCAACCCTGCCAACGGTACCTGCTTTGCGTCCTTCGGCGCGCACCCGGATTTCGGCGTTGCGCTGGAGCGTACCGTTACCGAACTGCTGCAGGGTCGTGGTCTGAAAGATCTTGATGTCTTCACCCCGCCGACCTTCGACGATGAAGAAGTGGCTGAACACACTAACCTTGAAACCCACTTCATTGATTCCAGCGGTCTGATCTCCTGGGATCTGTTCAAGCAGGATGCTGATTATCCGTTCGTTGACTGGAATTTCTCCGGCACTACGGAAGAAGAGTTCGCCACCCTGATGGCCATCTTCAAGCAAGAAGATAAAGAAGTGTATATCGCCGACTACGAACATCTGGGGGTATATGCCTGCCGCACTATCGTTCCGGGCATGTCTGACATCTATCCGGCTGAAGATCTGTGGTTAGCCAACAACGCAATGGGTGCCCATCTGCGCGAAACAATCCTCTCTCTGCCTGGCAGTGAGTGGGATAAAGAAGACTATCTCAATCTGCTCGAGCAACTGGATGAAGAAGGTTTTGACGACTTCACCCGCGTACGCGAACTGCTTGGTCTGGCGACCGGTGCAGATAACGGTTGGTACACCCTGCGCATTGGCGAGCTTAAAGTGATGCTGGCGCTGGCCGGTGGTGACCTGGAGCAAGCGCTGGTATGGACAGAATGGACGATGGAATTCAACGCCTCCGTGTTTAGCGCTGAACGTGCAAACTATTACCGTTGCCTGCAAACGCTGCTGCTATTGTCGCAGGAAGAGGAGCGTCAGCCGCTGCAATATCTGAACGCGTTTGTCCGCATGTACGGCGCCGATGCGGTTGAAGCGGCAAGTGCGGCATTGAGTGGTGAAGCCGCATTTTATGGTCTTCAGCCAGTAGACAGCGATCTGCACGCGTTCCCGGCGCATCAGTCTCTGCTGAAAGCCTATGAAAAACTGCAGCGCGCGAAAGCAGCACACTGGTCAAAATAGTGCCAAACAGCCTGCGTTAAGTAGGCTAAATGTATTGTCTGGGCTATATTACGGGGCGCTTTAAGCGCCCTGTTTTTTATTTTGGTCAAATCAAAAAATAAATGTAAAAGCAAGGTTAAATATTAGTAGTTGATATTAAAAAAAATAGCTTATTAATGTGGCTTTTCATCTCAATTACTCCATATTAATTAACCGTCCAACAGGAGGCTGAAAGAAAAAATTCAACTCACTTTATAATTTTTAAAATTTATTTTTATTTGGATAATCAACAAGTTACTCCGCAATCGCATAAAAACCATGCGTCTTGCGGGCCTATAAGCCAGGCGAGATATGATCTATATCAAATTCTCATCTATAATGCTTTGTTAGTATCTCGTCGCCGACTTAATAAAGAGAGAGTTAGTGTGAAAGCTGACAACCCTTTTGATCTTTTACTTCCTGCTGCAATGGCCAAAGTTGCCGAAGAAGCAGGCGTCTATAAAGCAACGAAACATCCGCTTAAGACGTTCTATCTGGCAATTACTGCCGGTGTATTCATTTCAATTGCCTTTGTTTTCTATATCACCGCCACTACCGGTACCGGTACTATGCCCTTCGGCATGGCAAAATTAATAGGTGGTATCTGCTTTTCCCTGGGGTTGATTCTTTGTGTTATCTGCGGTGCAGACCTCTTCACCTCAACCGTACTGATTGTTGTTGCTAAAGCCAGTGGTCGTATTACCTGGGGACAGTTGGCTAAAAACTGGCTTAACGTTTATGTCGGCAACCTGATTGGCGCCCTGATCTTCGTGTTACTTATGTGGCTTTCCGGCGAGTATATGACCGCCAACGGCGCGTGGGGACTCAACGTCCTGCAAACAGCCGACCACAAAGTGCATCATACTTTTGTTGAGGCGGTAAGCCTCGGTATTCTGGCTAACCTGATGGTGTGTCTGGCCGTATGGATGAGCTACTCAGGTCGCAGCCTGATGGACAAAGCGTTTATCATGGTATTACCGGTCGCAATGTTTGTTGCCAGCGGTTTTGAGCACAGTATCGCAAACATGTTTATGATCCCTATGGGTATTGTAATACGCGATTTCGCCACCCCGGAATTCTGGACCGCTGTCGGTTCTTCTCCGGAGAATTTTTCTCACCTGACCGTGATGAATTTCATCACCGATAACCTGATTCCGGTTACGATCGGTAATATTATCGGCGGCGGTTTGTTGGTCGGGTTGACATACTGGGTCATTTACCTGCGTGGTAACGATCATCATTAATCTGTTGATGCTCATTACACGTAGTAAATAAAAAATCCACTTAAGAAGGTAGGTGTTACATGTCCGAGCTTAATGAAAAGTTAGCCACAGCCTGGGAAGGTTTTACCAAAGGTGACTGGCAGAATGAAGTAAACGTACGTGACTTCATTCAGAAAAACTACACTCCGTATGAGGGTGACGAGTCCTTCCTGGCTGGTGCTACTGACGCGACCACCAAGCTGTGGGACAGCGTAATGGAAGGCGTTAAACAGGAAAACCGCACTCACGCGCCTGTTGACTTTGACACCTCCGTTGCTTCTACCATCACTTCTCACGACGCTGGCTACATCAACAAAGCGCTGGAGAAAATTGTTGGTCTGCAGACTGAAGCTCCGCTGAAACGTGCGATCATTCCGTTCGGCGGCATCAAAATGGTTGAAGGTTCCTGCAAAGCGTACAATCGCGAACTGGACCCGATGCTGAAAAAAATCTTCACCGAATACCGTAAAACCCACAACCAGGGCGTATTCGATGTTTATACCAAAGACATTCTGAACTGCCGTAAATCCGGTGTTCTGACTGGTCTGCCAGATGCGTATGGCCGTGGCCGTATCATCGGTGACTACCGTCGCGTTGCGCTGTACGGTATCGACTTCCTGATGAAAGACAAATACGCACAGTTTGTTTCCCTGCAGTCTGATCTGGAAAACGGCGTAAACCTGGAAGCGACTATCCGTCTGCGTGAAGAAATCGCTGAACAGCACCGCGCGCTGGGTCAGATCAAAGAAATGGCAGCGAAATATGGCTGCGATATCTCTGGTCCGGCTACCAACGCTCAGGAAGCTATCCAGTGGACTTACTTCGGCTACCTGGCCGCGGTTAAATCTCAGAACGGCGCAGCAATGTCCTTCGGTCGCGTATCCACCTTCCTGGATGCATACATCGAACGTGATATCAAAGCAGGCAAAATCACTGAACAAGACGCTCAGGAAATGATTGACCACTTGGTCATGAAACTGCGTATGGTTCGCTTCCTGCGTACTCCGGAATATGATGAACTGTTCTCCGGTGACCCGATTTGGGCAACTGAATCTATCGGTGGTATGGGTGTTGATGGCCGTACTCTGGTTACCAAAAACAGCTTCCGCTTCCTGAACACCCTGTACACCATGGGTCCTTCTCCGGAGCCGAACATCACCGTTCTGTGGTCTGAAAAACTGCCTCTGAACTTCAAGAAATTCGCCGCTAAAGTGTCCATCGACACCTCTTCTCTGCAGTACGAGAACGATGACCTGATGCGTCCGGACTTCAACAACGACGATTACGCTATCGCTTGCTGCGTAAGCCCGATGGTTGTTGGTAAACAAATGCAGTTCTTCGGTGCGCGTGCAAACCTGGCGAAAACCATGCTGTACGCAATCAACGGCGGCGTTGATGAAAAACTGAAAATGCAGGTTGGTCCTAAATCTGAACCGATCAAAGGCGACGTTCTGAACTTCGATGAAGTAATGGACCGTATGGATCACTTCATGGACTGGCTGGCTAAACAGTACGTCACTGCGCTGAACGTTATCCACTACATGCACGACAAGTACAGCTACGAAGCCTCTCTGATGGCGCTGCACGACCGTGACGTTATCCGCACCATGGCGTGTGGTATCGCTGGTCTGTCCGTTGCTGCTGACTCCCTGTCTGCAATCAAATATGCGAAAGTTAAACCGATTCGTGACGAAGACGGTCTGGCTATCGACTTCGAAATCGAAGGCGAATACCCGCAGTTTGGTAACAACGACTCTCGTGTAGATGACATGGCGGTTGACCTGGTAGAACGTTTCATGAAGAAAATTCAGAAACTGACTACTTACCGTAACGCTATCCCGACTCAGTCTGTTCTGACCATCACCTCTAACGTGGTTTATGGTAAGAAAACGGGTAACACCCCAGACGGTCGTCGTGCTGGCGCGCCGTTCGGACCGGGTGCTAACCCAATGCACGGTCGTGACCAGAAAGGTGCTGTTGCCTCTCTGACTTCCGTTGCTAAACTGCCGTTTGCTTACGCTAAAGATGGTATCTCTTATACCTTCTCTATCGTTCCGAACGCACTGGGTAAAGACGACGAAGTTCGTAAGACTAACCTGGCAGGTCTGATGGATGGTTACTTCCACCACGAAGCGTCCATCGAAGGTGGTCAGCACCTGAACGTGAACGTCATGAACCGTGAAATGCTGCTGGATGCGATGGAACATCCGGAAAAATATCCGCAGCTGACCATCCGCGTTTCTGGCTACGCAGTACGTTTTAACTCCCTGACTAAAGAACAGCAGCAGGACGTTATTACTCGTACTTTCACTCAGACCATGTAATTGGTTTTGACTGAAATCGTACTTTAAAAAGCGTACAATAAAGGCTCCACGTAAGTGGGGCCTTTTTAATAGCCTGCTTTGTCAGCTATCTATACTTATGGATAGCAGCCAAAACAGACTCGACACAGTTAATAACTGTGCACTAACACAGGCCCCGGATGGGCCACATCTGGAGAAACACCGCAATGTCAGTTATTGGTCGCATTCACTCCTTTGAATCCTGTGGCACTGTAGACGGCCCGGGCATCCGTTTTATTACCTTCTTCCAGGGCTGCCTGATGCGCTGCCTGTATTGCCATAACCGTGACACATGGGATACGCACGGCGGTAAAGAAGTCACTGTCGACGAATTAATGAAAGAGGTCGTGACCTATCGCCACTTTATGAACGCCTCCGGCGGTGGCGTGACGGCATCCGGTGGCGAAGCCATCCTGCAGGCTGAGTTCGTACGTGACTGGTTCCGCGCCTGTAAAAAAGAAGGCATTCACACCTGCCTGGACACCAACGGTTTTGTTCGCCGCTACGATCCGGTAATTGATGAACTGCTGGAAGTCACCGACCTGGTGATGCTCGATCTCAAACAGATGAACGACGAAATCCACCAGAATCTGGTCGGCGTGTCTAACCATCGTACGCTGGAGTTCGCGCGTTACCTGTCCAATAAAGACATCAAAGTGTGGATCCGCTACGTTGTCGTGCCTGGCTGGTCTGACGATGACGACTCTGCGCACCGCCTGGGTGAGTTTACCCGCGATATGGGCAACGTTGAAAAAATCGAGCTGCTGCCATATCACGAGTTGGGCAAACACAAATGGGTGGCAATGGGCGAAGAGTACAAACTCGATGGCGTGAAACCGCCGAAGAAAGAGACCATGGAGCGCGTAAAAGGCATTCTCGAGCAGTATGGTCATAAAGTGATGTATTAATGTTTATGCATTAAGGAAGTAAATCATGGATAGATTTTTGCGATACGGAATATTCGCACTGCTCTTTATATTCCATACAGCTTCGGTCCGGTCAGATTCCGGACCGAAGATTCGTTATCTGTATAACGATGACACCACCGAAGAAACAGTCGCTTTCTTTACCAATACTCATTGATTTAACCGACAGTGAGTTGGTTGCTGCCCGCTTCTACCTCTCAGGCCACTAAAGGATTTCACGATGAGAGTAATTGTTTCAGCATTTTTTTTGCTGTTCGCTCAGAGTACGAATGCCGCCAGCACCTGTGATATCAACACCATTGTGCAGCATGCGTGGCCGGATGCAAAACCAGCAGCGGAAGGTAAGATGCTCACCAAAAGCAATCAGGTTATCGATATCACGGGCAACTCAGCGCAAAGCGTAATTTGCCGCGTCTGGCCCGCTCATCCGGAACTGACATTGGCGGCGATTCCGCTGATGGCACAACAGGATAACGATTACGATCATACTGGCGATCTGGAACTTTTGGTACTGGACTCCGCGAGTCTCGACGTTAAACAACGATTACGCCTGCCCGAAAGGATGAATGACGACGCAATTCGAATTTCCGGTCTGATACTGGATACCGCTCGCTGGAAAGTCGCCACTAACCAAACCGCATTTGGCTTGCGGATAGCCCGCACCGGCAGTTCCCGTGTAAATCCATTTAGTGAAGATGTGCTATCGCTGTTTGTTATTGAAAATCACCAACTACGAACGATATTAAACGGTATCGTCCTTGAAAACAGTACCGGGGAATGGGACGGGAACTGTGAAGGAACATTCAACGATATTACTCGTACCCTCTCACTTACGCCTGACTCGCATAATGGATACGTTGATATTCGTGTAAGCGAGAAAAGTGTAGCATCCAACGCCAATCTTCAGGCTAATGCTGAGTGTACCTCAAAAGATAAGTCCAGCAAGGCGAGCTGGACCCTGCTTTATAATGGAAAACAGTATGTCGTCCCCAAAAATCTGGCGCCGCTTGAGTAAACGGTTCAGGACATAAAATATTCCGAGAGCTTATTCGCCACGCTTTCAATTGAGAAAATGCTCTTCTGATGCGCTTTACGGCACTCCGCATAGCGCTCATCTTGCTCCTCCAGCGCATTGAGTAATTTGTCCGCCACCATCATTGCACCGGCGATTTCTGCAAAACCATACTCCCCCTCACCTTTCAGGGCCACGGCGGCCTGTAGATTCCAGTCCGAAAGACGGCTAAGCGGCGCAAAGGTGCCGCGGGTCAGCGAAAGGATCCGCGCGCCATGCTGCTTCGCCAACGCCAGCGCTTGCATCATATCAGCCGATGCCTGCTCAGTGTGCACCACAATGATTCCCTGGCTCTGCGGTTCAACCATCATGGATGAGGTTGTGAGGTAAAAACGATCGACAAAACTTGCCGCCTTACCCATTTTAATCAGGTTCATTTGTAAGAACAGCGCTACGGGCACCGCCGTACCAACAGCGTATATCGCGACAGAATTAACCTGGTTGATCCACGCCGCAGCAGCCTGTAATTCTTGCGTATTAATGATGGCATGGCTGTCACGAATGCTCGCCACTACGGCAGAGACCTCATCATTTTCCTGCTCTTCAGGACGCGCAGCTCCCTGCTCCAGCGCAAGCGCAGTTCTGAAATCAGAAAAACCTTTAAAACCAAATGCGCGGCAAAAACGGGTAATACTCCCTTCACTGGTTTCAATAGAATCCGCTAACTCCGTGATCGTATGTCTCATCACAAAATCAGGGTTCTCCGTCACAAAACGGCCCACTTTTTCCAGAATTGGGCTTAACCCTCCAGCCTCATTTCTGATGTTTATCAGTAAGTTAGTGTCAATCTGACTCATTTTTCGCCTTTTTGCTCAAAATGCAAACACAGTCACATCTTTCTGCCCACGTTAAGATAATAATTTTTTTCACAACAATAGCAATGAAAATAATTATTTTTACAAAACAGGAGAAAAATAAATGAAAGGTCTCATTGTCTGTCGTACCGGTATGGGCAGTTCCTTAATGCTCAAAATCAAAGCGCAAAAAATCATCGACAAGCATGGCTGGGATATTGAACTCGAACATGACGTATTGTCCGGTCTTGCCACCTGGCAAGGGATTGATTTTGTTATCACCATGCGCGACCTCACCGATGAAATCGAAGCTGCTGGATTCAGAGCCATCGGTATAACCGACTTGATGAATAGCGAAGAAATGGAAACTGCGCTCACCAGCGTAATTCAGGGCAACTAACCTCTCCCGGAGGCAATATGGATCTCCTCAGGTTTATTGTATTCGACATTTTGGGTGTAACCCCACTTTTAGTTGGATTTATTGCATTAATCGGTCTGCTCATTCAACGCAAGCCGATTGAAAAAGTATTATCTGGCACCTTCAAAACCATCGTTGGATTTCTGGTCTTTGCGGGTGGCGCGGGGCTGGCGGTGACATCTCTGGGTAATTTCCAGACATTGTTTAGCGATGGATTTGGACTCAAAGGAGTGATGCCGTTGGCGGAAGCGCTAACCGGCCTGGCCCAAACCAAATTTGCCATGTGCGTATCCCTCATCATGGTTATCGGCTTTGGCTGGAACTTACTTTTTGCTCGTATTACACCGTTTAAATACATTTTTTTGACCGGCCAACATAATCTGTATCTCTCGGCATTGCTCACCGTCACGCTGAAAGCGCTCGGTTACAGCGATGGCGTTACGATTATGGTTGGTTCTGTATTGTTAGGCCTTGCTGCCTGCATCTACCCGGCCATTGCCCAACCGTGGATGCGTAAGATCACCGGCAATGATGAAATCGCCATGGGTCATTACGTCACACTGGCTTATGCGGCCTCAGGCTGGATTGGCTCGAAGGTCGGCGATCCCAAAGAGTCGACGGAGAAACTGAATCTCCCCGGATGGCTGGGGATTTTTAAAGACTACATTGTCTCAGTCTCTATTTCGGTCAGTATTTTCTATTACATCGCCGCACTGGCAGCAGGGAAAACAGCGGTTACCGCGGTAGCAGGTGGCATGCACTGGTTGGTCTACCCGCTTTTTCAGTCACTGACCTTTACTGCCTCGCTTTACATCATTATTACCGGTGTTCGCTTACTGCTTTCAGAGATCGTTCCGGCATTTCTCGGGATCTCGGAAAAATTCATTCCTAATGCCAAACCGGCGCTCGACTGCCCGGTTGTATTCCCTTACGCACCAACTGCTACCGTACTTGGTTTTATCTCTTCGTTCGTCGGCGGACTGGTGGTGATGGGGATACTTGCGCTGATTGGTCAGACGGTAATCATCCCCGTCGCGATCCCCTATTTCTTCATTGGGGCAACGGCTGCCGTCTTTGGCAACGCTTCAGGAGGCTGGAAAGGCGCAGTGGTGGGAAGCTTTATTACAGGCATTCTCATCGGCATTGGTCCCGCACTTATCTACCCGATTATGGAGTCGGTAGGACTTTCCGGTACCAGCTTCCCGGAAACCGATTTCGTCGCGCTTGGTCTGGTGGTGTATTACATCGGCAAAATGCTGCCCTGATAAGGAGTAAACATGAATATTGATGAATTGAAATCTCATGCGCGAGCTGCTCGCCGCGATATTGTCACCATTATTTACGAATCCGGTATTGGTCATCCCGGCGGCGCACTCTCCATTATTGATATTCTGACCTGGATTTATCATGAAGAAGTTCGTCTGAATGAAATACCTCGTGCCCGTGTGGTGATGAGTAAAGGCCACGCCGTCGCGGCACAGTACGCCATGCTGTATCAATTGGGGAAAATATCCCGCAGCGAATTTAGCACCTTTCGTCAGATTAACTCGCGTCTGCAGGGACATCCGAGCGTGAAATCACTTCCCGATGTGGATGCAACGACTGGACTGCTTGGCCAGGGTCTGTCAATTGCCTTGGGGATGGCTGCTGCCAAAAATCGCGCGGGGGATCCCAACCGCGTTTTCGCAATCATCGGCGATGGTGAGATGCACGAAGGCCAAATATGGGAGTCACTGCAACAGGCCGCTCATATGCGGATGGACAATCTGGTCGCCATCATCGACTACAACGGTTTTTCCTCACACGATCCGGTCAATGACGTCATCAATCTCGAGCCACTGGCCGACAAAATCCGTAATTTTGGCTGGCACGTACTTGAGCTACAGGATGGTAACAACATGTGCCAGGTTGCCGACACTTTGCAGCTATCTCGTTATCTGAAAGGCAAGCCGGTAGCTATTATCGCCCGCACCACCAAAGGCAGCGGCGTGAGCTATATGGAAAATAACGGCGACTGGCATTCTAAAACACCCAGTGCGGAACAATACCAGCAAGCTATGGAGGAATTACAGTCATGAGAGCACCACGCGATGAGATTGGTAATGCCCTGCTCGCTTTGAGGGAGAAAGGCTATCCAGTTGTCGTTATCGACAGCGATTTGGCGAGCTCCACCCGCACCGATCAGTTTCAGAAGATCTGGCCTGAAGCATTCTTTGAAATGGGAATTGCCGAAGGCTCCGCGATGAGTTTCGCCACAGGTCAGGCATTGGAAGGTAACATTCCTTTTTACGTTAACTTCGCGATGTTCGTGACTGGTACAGCATGGACACAGCTTCGTCAGGCTTGTTACGCAAAGGCCAACATTAAGCTGGTCGGTAGCCATCCAGGTATGGATGACGGCCCGGATGGCGCTTCGCACCATGCGCTGGAAGATCTAGCCCTGACTCGTGTATTGCCAGGAATCACGATTCTGACTCCGGCAGATGCCGAAGAAGTTGAGGCTGCATTTGAGCAGGCAGTAAACATCCCCGGCCCTGTCTACATTCGTGTTGCCCGGGAACCGATGCCCGTACGCGATAAATCAGTCGTCCCCCGAGTATCCGATATCGAGGCCGTGGAGAGTTCAGGTAACGACTTCGCCATTGTTTATGAAGGAACAGTTCTTGAACAAGCGAGTACGGGTTACGCCCAGCTCAGTGCGCAGGGGAAAAGGGGCAAACTGATTCATGTAGCAACGTTAAAACCGTTCAATCGTCAGCGTTTCCTGCACCTCATTGCCAATTGCCCACGTATCGTCACGATTGAAAATCATACGATTAACGGCGGACTGGGTGGCCAGATTGCTGAAGTGCTGGCTGAAGAAGGAATCAACTCACGATTGTGTCGGCTTGGTACGCAGGACACATTCACCGAATCGGGCAACAGCCGGCAACTGAAAGAGAAATACGGAATTTCAGCCTCTGCAATCTGTGAAGCACTCAAATAATCTGGTTGGCAGACCGTTACACGGTCTGCCAACTACAATGGGGATAAAACGATGCTATCTACGCTATTTTCAGCCTGTCAGTTTCGCGAACAATGCGGCACCTGGCAGGAAGCCGTGCAGTTGGCCTGTCACCCTCTCGAAGTGCAAGGCGTAATTACACATAGTTATACTCAGGCAATCATCCATGAAACAGAAAAACATGGCCCATGGTATATATTAAGTCCAGAATTTGCCCTGCCTCATGCTCGACCGGATGAAGGCGTGATTGGCAGTAAAACACATCTGTCGCTATTGAGCCTGAAAGAAGCAGTCCTGTTTCCCGGATACCCGGATGTGCGGTTAATCATTGTTCTGGCCGCAGCCAACAGCACTCAACATATCGAAATGATCCAACAGTTGGTGTGCTGGCTGGATGAAGCGGAGCGCTTACACCAGTTATCCCATACCACCAGCCTGGCGCAGCTTCTCTCTATTCTTGAAGTGAGTTAACGCATTACTGTTTCCTGCGCGCCAGAAGCGGGAAAATCAGCCCCAATCCTACCAGCACAAACGGCGTCACGATATTCAGCGTGAGCTGGAATGTCCACTCAGGGGTAAAGGCTTCCATTTTTGGGAAAATCCCGGTCAGACAAGCGAAAGCGGTAAAAGCGAAGCACCAGATCCCCACCATCATCGCCAGTGAGCGGTTGCGGATAAAGACATATTCCGGCTTATATTTCTGCGCCAGACGGATAACAGCGATAAACGCTACAAACACCCATAAATAACGCAATGGCATCACAACGGAGTTAAGATTTAGCAGCCATTTGTACAGATTGTTCATGTCGCCAATTCCCAGCGTGGGCAACATAATCAAAATTGCCACCAGCACCAGCGTCAGAATATAACCATTTACCGGTGTGCCGGAGGCATTGGTTTTACACAGACTTTCCGGAATATATTTACGGTCAGCATCGCCCAGCAGAACTTTAAGCGGTGCATCAATAGAAAATACTAATGCCGCAATCTGTCCCAGCGTGTTGGCGATCGCGTAAATAACCATCAGCGAATTACCCATACCATAATACTCGCCCAATTTCTGGAATGCGTAATACTGACCATTGGTCATAAGATCGTCTGGGATATGCCGGGAGTCAAACATCATTCCCATGGCCAACGACCCGAGGATCGCACACACTGCCACCATAACAGCCAGGACGAGCATCCCTTTCGGAAATTCTTTACCCGGATTACGCGTCTGATTAACGTAAGGCGAAATTTTCTCCGCGCCACCGACGGCAAAGACCAGCATGGAGATTGTGGTGATATAGGTAAAATCGATATGAGGGATAAACGATTCCCAGGTGATATTGGTTGTCGCTATCTGCACATCGGTAATCGCTGGAGCGGTTACCGCCATCATGACATACAAAATAGACATCACAAACATGGCGATACCCGCCACTGACCCAACTATTTTCAGTGATTTCATGCCGCGGGATGCAATCCACATGAAAAAGACAAACAGCGCCAGTGTCAGTCCCTGCAACGCCACGACGGTGTATTCTTTTATTAGTGATCCATCCCCCTTCAGCGCCCATCCCAGCGCAATCAGAATAGCCTGCGGCTTTTGAGCCAGATAAGGAATATGTACAACCCAATAGGTCCAGGCAGCGAGATAAGCAAGCCCTGGACCCATCGTGTGTTTTATCCAGGTGCTGACGCCGCCTTTCCCATCTTTAAAAGTAGAACCCAACTGTCCGACGATCAGCGCATAAGGAATAAAATAGAGCGCAAAAATAAATATCCATGAGGAGACAACGACCAATCCCTGATTAGCATAGTTGTTAACGACGTTGCCAAAACCCCAAACGGTAATAAATGACATTAAGGTGATGTTGTACCATCGCAATTGTTTTTCCTGCACACCAGCCATACGCGATCCTTCGAGGAAATTTTATGAGTATCGATAAATCAGGCGTGGGATTATGCGCGGTAAAATGAGCGAGCGGAAACGGCAGGATGTAAAACTATAATCTTCTGCACACTTTATTTTCAGGGCAAAAGCGTGTGATTAAATAATGCAGGTTCCCATAAAGCGTACAAAAACAGTATGTATGGGAACCTGTTCGTATTCTGTTAAAACAGGTCAAATATGCGCGATAGAATTGGGCGTGTGGCCCGTCTTGCGCAGCAGCATCAGTAAATAAATAAACGATACGCTGGCAATCATGATAAACAGCAAGCTATCTGAATAATTCTGCATCAGCATAGCGGTAAACGACGGGCCAAGCAGACTGCCAACGGTATAGCTTAATAGCAAAGCCTGATTCATGGCCACCAGTTGATGATGTTCCACCTTTTCACAGGCCCATGCCATCGCGACCGGATAGAGAGTAAAACCTGCCGCACCCAACATAAATAATGCGGGGGCCATCGCCGCCTGATTCAGCATAGCAATACTCCCGACGATAACCACAAAGACCTGGACGCGTAAAACCAGCAGGCGTCCCAGTTTGTCCGCCAGGCGGCCAATCGGCCATTGCCCCAGAATACCGGCGCTAACCAAAACTGCCATCCAGAAACCAATGCTGGCATTGCTCACTCCCTGATGGTTGAGATACAGCGGCATCAGGCCGTACAAAGAGCCCAGAACAATCCCGGAAATAATGCAGCCATTAACGCCCAGACGCGCCTGTCGCAGCTTCAGCATCGATACAATAGGGGTGGAGTGCTGTTCATTACCCTGCTGATTGGCAATCCGCGTAAAGAGCAGCGGCAGAACCCCAGCCAGGATGGTTCCCGTCACCCACGGCAGCACGTTCATCAGTTCTGTTGATACTTTACTGACCAGCAATTGCCCTAAAAACGTCCCCACGTAATAGATCATCATATAGGCGGCAAGCAAACGTCCGCGATTGCGCGAAGTCCCACTGCACATCAGTGCACTTTCCACTACCACCCAAATCATGGCGCAGCCAACGCCGGCAATGAAGCGCCAGGTCATCCAGCTCCAGAATCCAACCATAATCCCCAGTCCAACACAGCCCGCGGCAAAAATAAACGAGGCGATGTAATAGCTGCGGTTAAAACCAAGGCGTTTAATTAGATACCCGGTCAGCAACGTCCCTACCAAATTACCGGTAAAGTAGGACGAACTCACCATACCTACCTGCCAGGTTGGCAGATTTTCATGGGCGAGCCAAAGCGGGACGAGCGTGTTTAACACGGCGATCGCCAGGGTCAACAGAAGCAGCCCGCACAGCAGCAGCATGACGGGACGGGTATAGATGGACATGAATAAAAACCGTGAGGAAGCTCAAATTTCATGCGCATCATGCCACTGCTAAAAACATTGTCAATCGGCGCAATCAGAGGGCTGAGGCGCTTTCTGGACGATCGATTCGTATTACTGATTCTTAATGTGAATGGATAAATAACAGAAAAATACATCTGCTTGTTTTTATTGATCTAAAACAAAAATCTCACGTTTCGTTCAGTCGAAAAATTTCATGGACTCCCCTTACTTTTATTTCTTACTAAACTCTATGCGAGATGCAGAGCGGTATTGTCTTCGACATAGAACAGTAAGTTCTTATTTATACTTCCAGTCCGGATGCCGTTCTTTCTCCAGACTTAAACTCATCAAATTTCCCGCACCGATGCCGAACAGGAGAAATATCATGACTAAACCTTACGTAAGACTTGATAAAGATAATGCGGCAGTATTGCTGGTCGATCATCAGGCTGGCTTGCTCTCTCTGGTTCGGGATATCGATCCCGATAAATTCAAGAATAACGTGCTTGCCCTGGGTGATTTGGCAAAGTACTTCAAGCTCCCGACTATTCTGACCACCAGTTTTGAAACAGGGCCGAACGGACCGCTGGTACCGGAACTGAAAGCTCAGTTTCCCGATGCGCCCTATATTGCTCGCCCGGGAAACATCAACGCGTGGGATAACGAAGATTTCGTGAAAGCAGTAAAAGCGACCGGCAAAAAGCAGCTGATTATCGCCGGTGTCGTGACGGAAGTTTGCGTCGCCTTCCCTGCGCTATCCGCAATAGAAGAAGGGTTTGACGTCTTTGTCGTCACGGATGCTTCGGGTACATTTAACGAAATCACCCGCCATTCAGCATGGGATCGGATGTCGCAGGCTGGTGCGCAATTGATGACGTGGTTCGGCGTCGCGTGTGAGCTGCACCGCGACTGGCGTAACGATATCGAAGGGCTGGCGACCTTGTTCTCTAATCACATTCCAGATTATCGCAATCTGATGACCAGTTACGACACGTTGACCAAACAGAAGTAAAAAACCGGGGCGAAAAACCTGGCGTGACATAATGCCGGATGACAAGCAGCGTTAAGGCCTACGGTTCTGTAGGCCGGATAAGGTGCGAGCCGCCATCCGGCATATTATGGATTAGCTTGCAACCGCCATGCCGACGGTCATATGCAGGCCATAGAACACGCCACGACCAATCAGTTCGCCGACTATCAGCAGAATAAACGCCACGGAAAGCAGTGGTATTGCGGGTTGGTAACCTTTGACTTGCGGCACAATCCAGCAGCACAGCGCTAACGCCAGTGCCACGATCCGCCAGGCCATCAGCGAGCCATAATCCGGAACCAGCGCAGACGCCTGTTGAATCGAACTGTGGATCGTCGCCAGTTCAGCACCCTGCATTACAGACATAATGGCGCTCACGACCAGAGCAAGCACTGAAATGGCTGGCAGCAGACGCATCGCCCAACCGTCAATACCGGCAATTCTCAATAGCAGATATCCCAGCAGCGGACCGCCCATAAACAGCGTCAGGAAGAAACCCAGCGGCGTCCAGACACTGTACCAGGTCGGCACGGTATCAATGGTGTTATACACACGCACCATCATCCAGACAAAAATGACGCCCAGTACCATGGTGACAACTAACCACAGATTGCGTAATGCGGGCGGCATTTTTTTCAACATCGCCAGCAGCCAACCGATGCCGCCAATGGCAAAGAACACTGAACCGCTGGCGATTTCATTGCTCAGCGCAGAAGCGCCTACGCGATTGAGCGAGTTAAAGGCACGCATCGGCGAGCCCAGGTGAAGCATAGAAGCAATAAAGCCAATGCCCATCAGTACCCACAGCCCGAACATGCAGGCGATTACCCGCTGCTGCGATTCAGGACGTAAGTCCCCTTTCATTAACACCAATGCCAGAACGATAAAGCCACCAACCACACACTGTCCGAAGACCGTAAAGATCATCAGCGGCCATTCATGCCATCCACTTCCCATCTTACACCTCCTTCGGATTGGCCAGATAACCCGTGGTATCCCCGGTCGGGCGGCTATTGGCGTTAGGTTTGATGACAATGCTCGGTTTGGTGAAGTGCGCGCCCGGGAGTGGCGCAACAGCGGCCAGAGTACCGTGTTTTTTGCGCAGTTCGTCAATCGGACCGAAATCCAACGCACGCAGTGGGCAGGACTCGACGCAGATAGGTTTCTTACCTTCAGCGACGCGCTCATGGCAGCCATCACATTTGGTCATATGTCCTTTTTCCGCATTGTACTGGGGCGCACCGTAAGGACAGGCCATGTGACAATACCGACAACCAATGCACACGTCTTCATCCACGACGACAAAGCCATCTTCACGTTTGTGCATCGCGCCGCTCGGACATACCTTGGTGCAGGCCGGGTCTTCACAGTGGTTACAGGCAATAGAGAGGTAATAGGCAAAAACGTTTTGGTGCCAGACACCATTGTCTTCTTGCCAGTCGCCACCCGCGTACTCGTAAATGCGGCGAAAACTGACATCCGGGGTTAAATTTTTGAAGTCTTTGCAGGCCAGTTCGCAGGTTTTGCAACCGGTGCAACGGCTGGAATCAATAAAAAATCCATACTGGGTTGTCATCGGTTACTCCTTACACCTTTTCAACCTGAACAAGGTTCGTATGTGACGGATTCCCCTTCGCGAGAGGAGAAGGACGCTGAGTCGTCAGGACGTTAATACAGCCGCCCTGATCCACACGCTTCGTGTCCGGGTCGTACCAGGCCCCTTCGCCTAATGCCACCACGCCGGGCATCATACGCGGCGTCACTTTCGCTTCGATATGCACCTCGCCACGATCGTTAAAGATGCGTACCTTGTCACCGTTGTTAATGCCACGTCGCTGCGCATCCAACGGATTGATCCACATTTCCTGGCGGCAGGATGCTTTCAGAACATCTACGTTGCCATAGGTCGAGTGGACGCGAGATTTGTAGTGGAAGCCGGTCAGTTGCAGCGGGAATTTCTCCACTAGCGGATCACCTAAGCTTTCAAAGCCAGGGGTATAAATCGGCAATGGATCGATCACATCCCCTTCCGGCAGTTCCCAGGTTGCCGCGATCTCGGCAAGCTGCTGCGAATAAATTTCGATCTTACCCGACGGCGTGGTGAGCGGATTGGCTTTGGGATCGTCACGGAACGCTTTGTACGCCACGTGATGCCCTTCAGGATCTCGCTGCTTAAAGATGCCTTGTTTACGGAACTCTTCAAACCCAGGCAATTCAGGAATGGCTTTGCGCGACTGCTCATACAGATAACGCATCCACTCTTCCTGAGAACGACCTTCGGTAAACTGCTGCTCGACGCCAAGGCGTTTCGCCAGCTCGCTGGTCATCTGGTAGATAGTCTTACATTCGAAACGTGGTTTGATCGCCTGATCGGTGAAAATCACATAGGACATGTTTCCGCAGGACGCATCCAGCGCGAAGTCCATCTGTTCGGAAGCGGTACAGTCTGGCAGCAAAATATCCGCATATTTCGCCGAGGAGGTCATATGGCAGTCGATGACAACAATCATCTCGCACTTCTTGTCATCCTGCAGGATTTCGTGCGTGCGGTTAATATCAGAGTGCTGGTTAATCAAGCAGTTACCAGCATAGTTCCAAATCATTTTAATCGGAACATCAAGCTTATCTTTGCCGCGAACGCCGTCACGCAGCGCCGTCATCTCCGGACCACGCTCAATAGCGTCCGTCCACATAAACATTGAGATGCTGGTTTCAACAGGGTTTTCCAGCGTGGGCATACGCTCAAACGGCAGACTGTAAGAGCCTTCACGCGCACCGCTGTTGCCGCCATTGATGCCAACATTACCGGTCAGAATGGCCAGCATAGAAATAGCACGGGTCGCTATTTCACCGTTAGCATGACGCTGCGGCCCCCACCCCTGGCTGATGTATGCCGGTTTAGCGCTGCCAATTTCGCGCGCCAGTTTGATGATACGGTCCGCGGGAATACCGGTAATCTGTGCCGCCCATTCCGGGGTCTTGGCAATACCGTCTGTCCCCTGTCCAAGAATATACGCCTTATAGTGGCCATTCTTCGGCGCGTCAGCTGGCAAGGTTTTCTCGTCGTAACCCACGCAGTATTTGTCGAGAAACGCCTGGTCCACCAGGTTTTCGGTGATCAGGACATACGCCAGACCATTAACCAACGCCGCATCTGTACCAGGGCGGATCGGGATCCATTCATCTTCACGCCCCGCGCCGGTATCGGTATAGCGGGGATCGATAATAATCATCCGGGCATTGGATTTCTGGCGCGCCTGTTCAAGGTAATAGGTTACCCCGCCCCCGCTCATACGGGTTTCGCCAGGGTTATTACCAAACAAAACAACCAGCTTGCTGTTTTCAATGTCGGACGGGCTGTTACCGTCGGCCCAGCCGCCGTAAGTGTAGTTCAACCCGGCAGCGATTTGTGCCGAAGAGTAGTCCCCGTAGTGATTCAGGTAACCACCACAGCAGTTCATCAGACGTGCCACCAGCGTTTTACCCGGCGGCCACGAGCGCGTCAGGGTGCCACCCAGCGTACCGGTGCCATAGTTCAGATAGATAGATTCGTTACCATAGTCTTTAATCAGACGCTGCATGTTGCTGGCAATAATCTCGTACGCCTCATCCCAACTGATGCGCTCAAATTTGCCTTCGCCACGCTTGCCGACGCGTTTCATCGGGTATTTCAGACGATCGGGATTATAAACGCGACGACGCATCGAGCGACCACGCAGACAAGCTCGCACCTGGTGCAGACCGTCATAGTTGTCATCGCCAGTGTTGTCGGTTTCGACATACTTTATTTCACCGTCTACCACATGCATCCGCAGTGGACAGCGGCTACCGCAGTTTACCGTACACGCGCTCCAGATGACTTTCTCATTGCGCTGCGTGGGATTAATGGCTTCGGCGGCGTTGGCAATACGGGTAAATGGCAGGGTAAACGCGCTACTGGCCACCGCCAGTCCGCCTATCGCCGTCGTTTTTACCAAACCGCGGCGACTAACCTCAGCTGCCAGCACGGCATCGGGGATCTTAGTTTTCATAGGGGCTCACTCTGCTGCTCACAATAAACCAAAAATAAATACTCGTTGTATATATTTTTATATATCGCTAGTATTAATATACAGACTGGTAGATACTGACTTTCATTCGAAGGCAGTATTACTCCTATGTGGGTAGTGGTTATTGTCCGACGTCAAACGGGCATAAAAAAAGCGCCCTAAGGCGCTTTTTCGCATAGAAAAGGTAGCTTTAGCCGATGAATTCCAGGCCATTCATGTACGGACGTAATACTTCCGGAACCTGAATGCGGCCATCTGCCTGCTGATAGTTTTCCATTACCGCCACCAGCGTACGTCCAACTGCCAGACCGGAACCGTTCAGAGTATGCACCAAACGGGTCTTTTTGTCGGATTTGCTGCGGCAACGCGCTTGCATGCGACGGGCCTGGAAATCCCACACGTTGGAGCAGGAAGAGATTTCGCGATAGGTATTCTGCGCTGGGATCCACACTTCAAGATCGTAGGTTTTGCATGCGCCGAAGCCCATGTCGCCGGTGCACAGAATGATCTTACGGTACGGCAGACCCAGAAGCTGAAGAACCTTCTCGGCGTGGCCAGTCATCTCTTCCAGCGCGTCCATTGAATCTTCCGGACGAACAATCTGCACCATCTCAACTTTATCGAACTGGTGCATACGGATCAGACCGCGGGTATCACGACCGTAAGAGCCAGCTTCAGAACGGAAGCACGGCGTATGCGCAGTCATTTTGATCGGTAGCGCATCTTCGTCAATGATTTCGTCACGCACCAGGTTGGTCAGCGGAACTTCGGCCGTTGGGATCAGCGCGTAGTTACTGCTGTCAGCTTCTTCGTCCAGCGGACGGGTATGGAACAGATCGCCAGCGAATTTCGGCAGTTGGCCTGTACCGTACAGCGTGTCATGGTTAACCAGATACGGAACATAGTTTTCACTGTAACCATGCTGTTCGGTATGCAGATCCAGCATGAACTGAGACAGCGCACGATGCATACGTGCGATCTGCCCCTTCATAACCACGAAACGAGAGCCGGTCAGCTTCACCGCAGCGGCGAAATCAAGACCCGTGTGCATTTCACCCAGGGTAACGTGATCGCGAACTTCGAAATCAAACTCACGCGGTGTACCCCAGCGGCTGACTTCGACGTTGTCATTTTCATCTTTACCCACCGGAACTTCATCCGCTGGCAGGTTCGGAATGGTCAGCGCAATGTCGCGGATCTCGGCCTGTAAGGTATCAAGTTCAGCTTTCGCGGCATCCAGCTCTTCGCCCAGTTTGTTCACTTCCAGACGTAAAGACTCGATATCTTCCCCGCGCGCTTTTGCCTGGCCAATGGATTTCGATCGAGAGTTACGCTCTGCCTGCAGGTTTTCAGTTTGTACCTGCAGAACTTTACGACGCTCTTCAAGAGCGCGCAGCTTATCTACATCCAGCTTAAAGCCCCGGCTTGCCAGTTTTTCTGCGACTGCGTCTGGCTCATTACGCAGCAGATTGGGATCGAGCATGCTTATCCTGTGCTTATCGAATTAAAATGGGAAAAGTGACCACAGCCTGCGGTCACAGGGATACAGAGACAACATTACCGCAACGATAACACTAACGGTAGCGTTTTATAGGGCTATTTTGATCCTGTCCGGCGAGCCAGGCGAGCTTTTCACCAATCTTGCCTTCAAGACCTCTGTTTGTGGGGCGATAATAGCGCGTTTGTGCCATTTCCTGGGGGAAGTACTCTTCTCCGGCGGCATAGGCATTTGGTTCATCATGCGCGTAACGATACTCCTGACCGTAGCCCATCTCTTTCATCAGTTTAGTCGGTGCATTACGCAGGTGAACGGGAACGTCATAATCCGGACGTTCGCGAGCATCGGCCAGTGCCGCCTTAAAGGCGGTGTAAACCGCGTTACTTTTCGGCGCACAGGCCAGATAAACAATCGCCTGAGCAATTGCCCGTTCGCCTTCTGCGGGTCCCACGCGAGTGAAACAATCCCACGCGGAAATCGCCACCTGCATAGCGCGCGGATCTGCGTTGCCCACATCTTCAGAGGCAATCGCAAGGCAGCGACGGGCAACGTACAACGGATCGCCGCCAGCGGTAATGATTCGCGCATACCAGTAGAGCGCCGCATCCGGCGCGCTACCACGTACCGACTTGTGTAAGGCGGAGATGAGATCGTAAAAGCGATCGCCTTTATTATCAAAGCGCGCGCTGCGTTCACCGGCAATTTCGGTCAGCAATTCCGCTTTCAATATGCGCTTGCCGGAATCATCAACTTCGGCCATATCGGCCATCATTTCCAGCGTATTCAGCGCCCGCCGCGCATCACCATTAACCAGTTCAGCAATCGCCCGACGAGTCTCTTGTGGCAGAACAATATCCTGCCCACCGTAACCCCGCGCTTTATCAGCCATCGCCTGATCCAGTACTTGTTCAATATCGTCGGTGGTTAACGATTTCAGCAAATAAACGCGTGCCCGCGACAGCAGTGCCGAATTCAGTTCAAACGAGGGGTTTTCGGTGGTAGCGCCAATAAACGTAATTGTACCGTCTTCAATATGCGGTAAAAACGCATCCTGCTGGCTTTTATTAAAGCGATGGACTTCGTCCACAAACAATATTGTGCGTCGGCCAGCGTTACGGTTCTGACGCGCACGCTCAATCGCTTCACGAATTTCTTTCACACCAGAGGTGACAGCCGAAATTCGTTCAACATCGGCATTAGCGTAACGGGCAATGACTTCGGCAAGGGTGGTCTTACCCGTTCCCGGTGGCCCCCATAAAATCATGGAGTGCAGGTGCCCGGCCTCGATGGCACGCGGCAAAGGCTTACCCGTAGCCAGCAGATGCTGCTGGCCGATATACTGCGCTAAATTTTCTGGCCGCATACGCGCGGCCAGTGGCTGAAAAGTATTATCAGAAAAGTCGAGCGACAGATTGCTCACTCACACGCCTCTACTTACGTTGATCGTCAACCGTTACACCTTGCGGCGGGGTAAAGGTGAATTTCGATGGTTCAATCGCGCCATTCTGCTGCGATTTCAGCTGATAACTGCTGCGCTGATCGTCTTGCTCAACGGCGCTAAACTGATGGATCGTCCCGTCGCGCCCAACATTGATCGTAAACTGTTTCAGGTTACCGTTGCTGGTTTTCGGCGTCAGCACGAAATCATCGCCGTTTTGCTTAATGTTATACTGCTGCCAGTCGCTGGCCTGGTTACGTGCAATCAGCATGAATGGCGTGTTGCCGGTGGCGTCTTTCAGCCAGGTCGCAGTAGCTTGTTCAACAAACGGGTTAAAGAACCACAGCGTTTTACCATCGGAGACCAGGATGCTCTCGTCAGGCTGCGTCATGTGCCAGTTAAACAGATTAGGACGTTTAACCCATAAATCACCCTGCCCCTCCTGCACTGCCGCACCGCTACCGTCCGTAACTTTCTGCGTAAAGCTGGCATGGAAGCTACTGACTTTATCCAGGCGGCTTTTCAGGTCGCTGGCAGCGTCAGCCCAGACGCTACTAACCACAAAGCTCGACAGTAATGCACAGGTGATTGCGATTCTTTTCATCGTTATTCCTCAAAATACGTCACTCCCAACGGGGAGATCCCTCTGCTATCCATTTCAGGCCAAAAATCAGCATGAGGAAAGTAGAAAATACTGAATTACTTAACTTTGCAATCAATCGAAGGGCGGCGGAGCCAACACTTCACGATTACCATTATGCCCTTGCTCACTGACAATTCCCTGCGCTTCCATCTGTTCGATGATGCGTGCCGCTCGGTTGTAGCCGATACGGAATTGTCGTTGAACACCAGAGATGGAAGCTTTGCGTTTTTGGGTAACAAAGTTCACCGCCTGATCGAACAACGGATCTAACTCTTCGCCACCATCAAAGCCGCCAGCACCACCTTCGCTTTCGCTATCAGAGGTAATACCGTCAACATATTGCGGACGCCCGCGCGCCTTCCAGTCCTGAACCACCGCGTGAACTTCTTCATCACGAACAAAGGCGCCGTGTACACGCACAGGAATCGTCGAGTTCGGTGCCGAATAGAGCATGTCGCCCATACCCAACAGCGATTCCGCGCCGCCTTGGTCAAGAATAGTACGTGAGTCAATTTTGCTGGACACGGTAAAGGCAATACGCGTCGGGATGTTAGCTTTAATCAGACCGGTAATGACGTCAACGGATGGTCGCTGGGTTGCCAGCACCAGGTGGATCCCCGCCGCACGCGCTTTTTGCGCCAGACGAGCAATCAGTTCTTCCACCTTTTTGCCAACGGTCATCATCAGGTCGGCGAATTCATCCACCAGCACCACGATATACGGCAGTTTTTCCAGCACCGGATGCTGAACATCCATGCTGTCGCCTGGCTTCCAGTATGGATCCGGAATCGGACGTCCCATACGGGCTGCTTCAGCGATTTTCTCGTTATAACCGGCAAGGTTACGTACGCCAAGCGCCGACATCAGCTTGTAGCGACGTTCCATTTCATTGACGCTCCAGCGCAGCGCGTTGGCAGCATCTTTCATGTCGGTCACAACTTCAGTCAACAGATGCGGAATGCCTTCATAAACCGACAGCTCCAGCATTTTCGGGTCAATCATGATAAAGCGAACGTCTTCTGGCTGCGCTTTGTACAGCATGCTGAGGATCATGGCGTTCACCCCAACCGACTTACCGGAACCAGTAGTCCCTGCCACCAACAGGTGCGGCATTTTCGCCAGATCGGCAACAACCGGTTCGCCCGCAATATCTTTACCCAATACCACAGTCAACGGAGACGAGTTATCACGGAATTTCGCGTTATCTAACACTTCGCGCAGATAAACGGTTTGCCGTTTTTTGTTCGGTAATTCCAGACCGACATACGGTTTGCCAGGAATGACCTCGACCACACGAACGGCAGCGGTTGACAACGAACGCGCCAGATCTCGCGACAGGTTAGAAATGCGCGCGGCTTTAACTCCTGGCGCCAGGTTTAGCTCAAAGCGGGTGATAACCGGGCCTGGAGAGTAGTTCACTACATCGGCTTTAATACGGAAGTCCGCCAGACGCGCTTCTACCAGACGCGCCATTTGTTCAAGTGCAAAAGTATCAATCGGCTCAACTTCGCTCGGCGGCGGCGTGAGCAGGTCTAACGATGGCAGCGGCGTACTCGGACGCTGAACCGGACGACTGTCGCCGTTACGCATCAACAGTGGATGGATCAGGCTATCCTGCGGCGGCGGTGTAACAGGCTGTGCCGGCTGCTGATAATGCTGCTGCGGCGCGACAGGCTGTGCCGGTTGCTGATAATGCTGCGGTGGTGCAACTGACTGTACCGGCTGCTGGTAATGCTGCTGCGGCGCGACAGGCTGTACCGGTTGCTGATAATGCTGCTGCGGTGCAACAGGCTGTGCCGGCTGCTGGTACTGCGGCGCAGGCTCCGGCATCACGCCTGGCGTAAACAGCGGCTCATGCGGACCGTCATCCACCAGCGTTTTCATTGGCGAAAATTCAAAGTCATCAAGCGAGAACGGATTCGCCCCGGCAGGCTGTTCGCCGGAATAGCGCTGCTGCTGGGAAGAGGCAAACTGGCGAGCCAGTTCCGCTTCTGCGGCTGAATCATCGTCATCAGCCTGGTGGGTATCGTCCTGATACTCTTCGCCATAACGATGCTGCTGAGACTGGGCAAACTGACGTGCCAACTCGTCCTGCTGCATTGCATCCATTTCATCGTCACTGTACGCATCTGTATCAAGCTGCTCTTCGCGAGCTTTCTCTTCAGCCATACGCTGTGAGGGCAGTTTTATGCCATATGAAGCCAGCTCACGACGAGTAGGCACACGCACACGATTCGGACGCGGTAACTGCGGGCCAATGCCTTCTTTTACCTGCGGACGCGGCGCACCGCCACCCGCAAGGCTAAAGACAGGTGCTGCGGCTGCGGCACCTGCTCCCAAAGCGGCGCTTTTCACGCCGGCAGCCATCGGCGCAACGGCAGCAACAGACTCAACGGGCGGAATGGAGGCTGCCGTCGGCATAGATGGCATAGACGGCTTAACACGCTCAGGCTCCTGAACGGGTTCTGGAATAGGCTGATACCAGGCGGCCAACTGCTCACGCTCGCGCGCTCGTTTCTCTTCGACTTCTTCAAAATAGTAGAGCGGCGGACGAGACGGTTTCGTCTCCTCAACGACTGGCTCAGGTTCCACCACGGAAGGTTGTTCAACCACAGGTTGCTGGAACGCAGAAGGCTGTTGGAAGTCTGGCTCCTGCTGATAGACAGGTTGCGGCACAGGCTCCGGGTGATAAACAGGTTCCGACTGCCAGTTTTGCTGCGCAGTGAATTCCTGCGGCTGCGGCGCGACGGATTGCGCATATACCGGCTCAGGCGTCTGTGGCGCGTAATATTCCGGCTGTGGATTTTCCTGTGCAACCGGCTGTTGCCATGGCTCATACGGCTGCTGCACCGCAGGCTGAGCATATTCGGCTGGCTGCGGATAACCTTCAGGCGCTGGCGCAATAACCGCCTCACCGGCTTGCGGGCCAGGCGCGGATTGCCAGGCAACGGCTGGCGTCGACTGTTCCATAACGGTGCTGGTAACTGGCGACGTTTGCAACAGCGGGTCGACCGGCGCGCTCCAGGCCTGAGATGCCGTTGTGGCTGCTGCTGCGGCGGCTACTGGCTCAGTCACCGAATGACCGTTCAGCAGTGGATCGAGTTCGTCGTATTCAGGCAATGTTGCCCGATTACCAGAGAACAGCACATCGTTCGGATCGGCGGCCACGCCACGGGCGCTGTATTCGATGTCGTCTTCATCATCCATGCGTTTGCCGGAGAACAGCGCAGCATCAGTATGACGGCCCAGCGGATTGGTAAATTTCTCAGCCAGGCGTTTACGGCGCGCTAACGCACCGCGCAGAATTCGAGCCCGACGCGATTCGTTTGGTTTGCCATCAGCGGCGTCGACAAACTCTTCTTCATCTTCATATTCTTCGTCATCGACCCAGGTATCGTCGCGGCGGGTACGGTTGCTGGCAAATGTCAGGATATTAAGTAACCAGCCGCCCAGTTTTTCAGCAATGCTCACCCATGACCAGCCGGTAAACAGCGTTAATCCCGCAGCCCAGATGCACAAAAGCGTAAGTGTACCGCCACTACTATGCAGTAATGGCTGTAGCGTAGTGCTGAGCAGGCTGCCAATCACCCCGCCAGAGGCGAAATACCAGATGTCATCGGCGTTAATGGCGGCCAGCCCGCAAGAAGTGAGAATCAGCGCCAGAACGCCAATAATGCGCAGTGAAACGGCAAAATAATCGACGTATTCGTCGCTGGCCTGATGTCGCCAGGCAAACCAGCAGCCGCCGACAATAATGACCGGAATGGTGTAGGCCATGACGCCAAAAATAAAGAACAGCGTGTCCGCCAGCCATGCACCGGGAATGCCTCCCAGGTTATGGATAGGTTCATGCCACGCGGTTTGCGACCAACTGGGATCCGAAGGGTTAAAGCTGAGTAAGGCAGCCATCAACCAGACGGCAAAAAGGGCAATAAGGATCAGTAGCGCTTCCAGAAGTCGGCGCCCGCTGCTTAACTTCGTCAATGTGACGTCTTTGTCTTCAGTGTATTCCTGGCTCAAAAACGGCTCTCCAGGTTTCAGGCTTTTCCTGCCCGATGCTAAAACGGACAACAGCACCGGGTTGCCCCGGCACTGTTGCTGTATGGATTAACAGGAGTGTAATCAAACTGCGTCGATTTTGCACCTGTTCCGTGTTAGCGCGTCTTAATTACCAGACGATTGCTCTGTTTGACTTCTTCCATTACTACATAAGTACGTGTGTCATTCACGCCAGGCAGACGCAGCAGGGTTTCCCCCAGCAGCTTACGGTATGCTGACATATCCGGTACGCGTGTTTTCAGCAAATAGTCGAAATCACCGGAAACCAAATGACACTCTTGAATTTCTTCAAGTTTTTGTACTGCAGAGTTAAATTGTTCAAACACATCCGGGGCGCCACGATTCAGAGTTATCTCAACAAAAACCAGAAGTGATGCATCCAGATAATGTGGGTTTAACAGCGCTGTATAGCCCTGAATGAAACCCTGTCTTTCCAACCGACGCACACGCTCAAGGCAGGGCGTTGGTGAAAGTCCCACACGTTTAGAAAGCTCGACGTTAGAAATACGCCCATCCTTTTGCAGCTCATTAAGAATGTTACGATCGATACGGTCGAGATCTTTGCCAGGGCGCTTCTTACTATCTACCATTATTATTGTCTCTCTGTATTCCTTCCCTACTCCTGCCTGACTCTACTAACATCACTGTTCAGAGTCGCTCCCCATCAAAATAAACCGCAACCCAGAGGGATTTACGGCTCGCAATGTCTGGGTTTATGGTGAGAAGACCGTTGCCTGTCGGCGGCTATCGACATCACGAATGGCATCTGTCCACACCATGCGTAGATTTCGCTAACACGGTAAACATGGTATCTACATGCATGATTATGCAGCACATACATGACACAGTTTTTTTCTTCCTTGAATGTTTTCGCAAAACAGCAGGGGATTGTCAAAGCAAAACATCGATTTTTAGTACAACATGCCAGTTATTCAGTCGCGGTGATGGAAATTCGTCATTTTATCACCTTATAACTGACCGATTTTAAGTAGAAATCGTTATAGTGTTACGACTAAATCTGCCGTTCATCGGTTTCCGCTATTACACATATTGTTAACAAAATCGCCATACTCTTTTTTTACGCCTGTAAATTCCCTACAATCCTGCTAATTGCCTGCCAACAACTATGGGGATCTCATGGGCGCAACCAAACACAGTAAACTTCTTATTCTGGGCTCAGGCCCTGCGGGATATACCGCTGCGGTCTACGCTGCACGCGCTAACCTGCAACCGGTACTGATTACCGGTATGGAAAAAGGTGGTCAGCTGACCACAACAACAGAAGTGGAAAACTGGCCTGGCGATCCGCACGATCTTACTGGCCCGCTGCTGATGGAGCGTATGCACGAACATGCGACCAAATTTGAGACAGAAATCATTTTTGATCACATCAGCAAAGTTGATTTGCAAAACCGCCCTTTCCGTCTGACCGGCGACAGCGGTGAATACACCTGCGACGCATTGATCATCGCCACCGGCGCGTCAGCACGTTACCTGGGCTTACCTTCAGAGGAAGCATTTAAAGGCCGCGGCGTTTCCGCTTGTGCCACCTGCGACGGTTTCTTCTACCGTAACCAAAAAGTTGCGGTGATCGGCGGCGGTAATACCGCTGTTGAAGAAGCGTTGTATCTGGCGAATATCGCGTCTGAAGTACATTTGATTCACCGTCGCGACAGCTTCCGTGCTGAGAAAATTCTTATCAAGCGTTTGATGGATAAAGTGGAAAACGGCAACATCGTGCTGCATACGCACCGTACGCTGGAAGAAGTGACTGGCGATCAAATGGGCGTAACCGGATTGCGCCTGCGCGATACGCAAAATGCTGACAACGTCGAATCACTAGACGTTGCGGGATTGTTTGTCGCCATCGGTCACAGCCCGAATACCGCCATTTTCGACGGTCAGCTCGAACTGGAAAACGGCTACATTAAAGTTCAGTCCGGTATTCACGGCAATGCGACGCAAACCAGCATTCCAGGCGTCTTCGCAGCCGGTGACGTGATGGACCATATTTATCGCCAGGCGATCACTTCTGCGGGCACGGGTTGTATGGCTGCGCTTGACGCAGAACGTTATCTCGACGGTCTGGCAGACGCTTGCAAATAAGTTTTACAAATCAGTAACAAAAGTAAAAAAGGCGACTATAAGTCGCCTTTATTTTTGCCTCGTTGTAACATTGTCCTGCCCAAAAATTCCAATAACTCACCTGCTAAGCGTGCAATGAATAAAACCCGTCAAAAAGAGCTGACCCGCTGGTTAAAACAGCAAAGTGTAATTTCCCAACGGTGGCTGAATATTTCACGCCTGCTGGGATTCGTGAGCGGCCTGTTAATTGTCGCTCAGGCCTGGCTCATGGCCCGAATTCTGGACCATATGATCATGGGCAACATCCCCCGAGAGGCGCTGCTGCTCCCTTTCATCGTGCTGATTTTGGTTTTCATCCTGCGCGCATGGGTTGTCTGGTTACGCGAACGCGTCGGGTTTCACGCCGGGCAACATATTCGCTTTGAGATTCGTCGCCAGGTTCTGGATCGCCTGCAACAGGCGGGTCCGGCCTGGATACAGGGTAAACCAGCCGGGAGCTGGGCTACGCTGATCCTCGAGCAGATTGACGATATGCATGATTACTATGCGCGTTATTTGCCGCAAATGGCGCTGGCCGTATGCGTTCCCCTGTTGATTGTGGCGGCCGTATTTCCGTCAAACTGGGTAGCCGCGCTTATTCTGCTCGGAACCGCCCCGCTGATCCCGTTGTTTATGGCGATGGTCGGTATGGGCGCAGCCGACGCTAACCGCCGCAACTTTCAGGCGCTTGCCCGCCTCAGCGGTCATTTCCTCGATCGCCTTCGGGGTATGGAAACGCTGAGAATATTTGGTCGCGGTGAAGCCGAAACAGAAAGTATTCGCGCAGCATCACAGGATTTCCGCCAGCGCACCATGGAAGTCCTGCGCCTGGCATTCCTGTCATCTGGCGTCCTTGAGTTCTTTACGTCGCTGTCTATTGCGCTGGTTGCGGTTTACTTCGGTTTTTCCTACCTCGGCGAGCTCGACTTCGGTCACTACGGCATGGGCGTCACGCTGGCGTCTGGTTTCCTGGCGCTCATTCTGGCACCGGAGTTTTTCCAACCCCTGCGCGATCTTGGGACGTTTTATCACGCCAAAGCACAAGCCGTTGGAGCTGCAGACAGTCTGAAAACCTTTATGGAAACCCCGCTGGCGCACCCTGAGCGTGGTGAGATTGAACTGGCGACGAAAGATGCCGTTTCAATTGAGGCGCAAGATCTGGTCATCACCTCGCCGGAAGGCAAAGTGCTTGCGGGGCCGCTCAACTTTACCCTGGCAGCAGGTCAACGTACGGTGGTGGTGGGGCGTAGCGGCTCCGGAAAAAGTTCGTTGCTGAATGTTCTGTCCGGCTTTCTTTCTTATCAGGGGTCGCTGCGGATTAACGGTTTTGAACTACGCGACCTGTCGCCTGATTCCTGGCGCAAACAGCTGTCCTGGGTTGGGCAAAACCCGCAGCTCCCTGCCGCCACATTACGCGATAACGTACTGCTGGCACGGCCCGATGCCAGTGAAGAACAGCTTCAGGCCGCACTCGATAGTGCCTGGGTGAGCGAGTTTTTACCGCTGTTGCCGCAGGGCGTAGATACGCCAGTCGGCGATCAGGCGGCCCGACTTTCTGTTGGTCAAGCGCAGCGCGTGGCCGTGGCGCGCGCCTTACTTAATCCGTGTCAGTTGCTTCTGCTGGACGAACCCGCAGCCAGCCTTGATGCCCACAGTGAACAACGCGTGATGCAGGCATTGAACGCAGCATCGCGCCGCCAGACCACGCTGATGGTGACACACCAGCTTGAAGATCTTGCCGACTGGGACGCTATCTGGGTCATGCAGGACGGTCAGATCGTTGAACAAGGTAGCTGGGCTGAACTTAGCGCAGCCAACGGAGCTTTTGCGACACTACTGGCTCATCGTCAGGAGGATATCTAAATGCGCGCTTTGCTACCCTATCTGACGCTGTACAAACGTCACAAATGGATGTTAACGCTGGGCATCGTTCTGGCGATCGTTACGCTGCTGGCAAGTATTGGCTTGCTGACGCTCTCAGGTTGGTTCCTGTCTGCTTCTGCGGTGGTCGGCGTCACCGGAATTTACAGTTTTAACTATATGCTCCCCGCCGCAGGCGTACGTGGTGCGGCAATCACCCGAACCGCAGGCCGTTATTTCGAGCGTTTGGTCAGCCACGACGCCACGTTCCGCGTGCTGCAACACCTGCGTATTTATACCTTTAGCAAGCTGCTACCGCTCTCCCCTGCCGGCCTGTCCCGCTATGGACAAGGTGAATTACTTAACCGCGTCGTGGCTGATGTCGACACGCTTGATCACCTTTATTTACGCGTTCTGTCTCCGCTGGTGGGAGCATTTGTCGTCATCATGGTGGTCACGCTGGGACTGAGCGTTCTTGATTTAACGCTGGCTGTCACCCTCGGCGGCATTATGCTGCTGACCTTATTCATTCTGCCCCCACTCTTTTATCAGGCAGGCAAAAGTACCGGGCAAAACCTGACGCATCTGCGTGGGCAATATCGTCAGCAGTTAACCTCCTGGCTTCAGGGCCAGGCTGAATTGACCATCTTCGGCGCCAGCGAACGCTACCGCGCTCAAATGGAAGCCACCGAATTGCAGTGGCATGAAGCGCAGCGACGTCAGTCCGAATTAACGGCACTGTCGCAGGCTATCATGCTGTTAATCGGCGCGCTGGCGGTGATTATGATGTTATGGATGGCCTCAGGCGGCGTGGGCGGCAACACTCAGCCAGGCGCGCTAATTGCGCTGTTCGTCTTCTGTGCGCTGGCTGCGTTTGAGGCATTAGCGCCTGTCACCGGCGCGTTTCAGCATCTCGGCCAGGTTATCGCCTCTGCATTACGCATCACCGAACTGACCGAACAGCAGCCAGAAGTCACCTTCCCGGATACCGAATCTCCGGTTTCTGAGCAGCTCACCCTTACCCTGCGTGAGGTTTCATTCAGCTATCCGGGGCAGACGCAAAAAGCACTCGACACCCTTTCCTTGCTGGCAAAACCCGGTGAGCACATCGCTATTTTGGGTCGCACCGGCTGCGGAAAATCAACATTGCTGCAATTGCTGACCCGCGCATGGGATCCGCAGAGTGGAGAAATCCTGATTAACGATCGACCGCTTTCAGCCCTGAATGAAGCCACGCTGCGTCAAATCATCAGCGTCGTGCCACAGCGCGTACATCTGTTCAGCGCTACGCTTCGCGATAACCTGCTGCTGGCTGCACCGCACGCCAGCGATGAAGCATTATCCGCGATCCTGTGCCGCGTCGGGCTGGACAAACTGCTTGATGGCGATGGACTCAATGCCTGGTTGGGTGAAGGTGGTCGTCAGCTTTCTGGCGGCGAACTCCGTCGTCTGGCTATCGCCCGCGCCTTGTTGCACGATGCTCCGCTGATGCTGCTGGACGAGCCTACCGAAGGGCTTGATGCCACAACGGAAAGCCAAATGCTTGAATTAATTGGCGATGTGATGCAGGACAAAACCGTCCTGATGGTCACACATCGTCTGCGCGGATTGTCGCGTTTTGATCAAATAATAGTGATGGACAACGGACAAATTATTGAGCAAGGTAATCACGCAGATCTGTTAGCCAGGCAGGGGCGTTATTACCAGTTTAAGCAACGTCTGTAAGCTATTATTGAACGATCAAACTCGCGTAGTGGAGTTTCGCTGTCATGCGCCTGGTGCAACTGTCCCGCCATTCTATAGCCTTCCCATCACCGGAAGGCGCTCTACGCGAGCCTAACGGTCTACTGGCGCTGGGTGGCGATCTTAGCCCTGCCCGCCTGTTGATGGCCTACCAGCGCGGTATTTTCCCGTGGTTTTCTCCCGGCGACCCTATTCTGTGGTGGTCACCCGATCCGCGCGCCATTCTTTGGCCTGAGAACTTTCACCTCAGTCGCAGCATGAAACGCTTTCATAAAAATTCGCCTTATCGTGTGACGCTCAACTACGCGTTCGGTCAGGTGATTGAAGGCTGTGCGAACGATCGGGAAGAAGGTACCTGGATCACACACGATGTCGTGGACGCTTACCATCGTCTGCACGAACTGGGACATGTGCATTCAATTGAAGTATGGCGACAAAATGAATTAGTCGGCGGCATGTACGGCGTGGCGCAAGGTACGCTGTTTTGTGGCGAATCAATGTTCAGTCGTCAGGAAAATGCGTCCAAGACTGCACTACTTGTTTTTTGCACGGAATTTATCCGTCAGGGCGGAAAATTAATCGACTGCCAGGTATTAAATAGCCACACAGCGTCCCTGGGCGCCATCGAAACCCCGCGGCGGGAGTACCTTGAGCAGCTGAGCATACTGCGTCAGCAGCGGCTACCGAGCCATTTCTGGATACCAAGAACGTTATTTTCGCCTCAGGGGTGAATGTTTTCGGCACATTTTTTGTCGGGGTGTTATAATTGTGCCGCAGAGTTGGTTTAGCCCATTACCCCGCCGCCGTTAAGGAACAGTTCGCGCCAGGCAACGCCTATCGTTTATCTCCTCGTTCCCTTACACGTTACGCTTTAAGTGCGGCTTTGCCGTGTGCGGTTAGAGTAATGCGCCAAACCCGATTTGCTGTGTTTTAAACGCACAAATCTTTACTTATTAAAAGAACTTCGGCATTATCTTGCCGGTTCAAATTACGGTAGTGATACCCCAGAGGATTAGATGGCCAAAGAAGACAATATTGAAATGCAGGGTACCGTTCTCGATACGTTACCTAATACCATGTTCCGCGTAGAGTTAGAAAACGGTCACGTGGTTACTGCACACATCTCCGGTAAAATGCGCAAAAACTATATCCGCATCCTGACGGGCGACAAAGTGACTGTTGAGCTGACCCCGTACGACCTGAGCAAAGGCCGCATTGTCTTCCGTAGTCGCTGATTGTTTTTAACGCCCGAATGGCGTCCAGATAATAAAAGGTCGGTTTAACCGGCCTTTTTTATAGGCTGAGGACAGGTATTTAATCCTCAAACATCCGCGCATATTCTTCTGTTAAGAAGTCCACCAATGCGCGTACTGAGGGCAGTAATCCCCGACGAGACGGAAAGACTGCGTGAATAATCTCCCGCTTAGGCTCCCAACCATCTAGCAATGCCACCAGTTCACCCGCCGCTAATTGTTCTTTCACCATCAGTTGCGGCAGTTGTACAACCCCCACACCGGCAACCGCAGCTTCACGTAACGCCAGCATATCGGTGGTGATCATACGCGGCGTGAAATGCACCTCTGCCCGTGCGCCCTGTGGGCCAAATAACTCCCAGCGATGCACATGTTTACCCGATGCCAGACTCAGCCCCGGCCAACGGGTCAATTCCGCCGGAGAGTTGACCGCGCCCATTTGTTCAATTAATCGCGGGCTGGCATATAACCGGTGTCCCCTGTCTGCAAGTACCCGCATCACCAGGTCGCTATCCTCAAATGGACGAGGTCTGACGCGAATCGCCACATCCAGGCCTTCGCCTACCACATCAACGCGGCGGTTCGTCGCCTCAAGCTGCACGGAAACATCGGGATAACGGGCCATAAATCGGGCGAGCATTGGCCCAATATGCACATGCAACAACGTGACCGGACAAGTCAGTTTTACAACGCCGCGCGGCTCAACCTGTAAAGCCGCAATAGCATCCTGCGCCGCCTGCGCTTCCACCAGCATTGCCTTACAGTGTTCGTAAAATGTTTGTCCGACTTCAGTCACGTTAAACTGCCGGGTGGTTCGCTGAATAAGTCGAACCCCCAACCTCTCTTCAAGTTGCGCAATACGTCGGCTCAGTTTTGATTTCGGTTCATCAAGCGCACGTCCCGCCGCTGCGAATCCACCTTCCTCTACAACATGTACAAACCAGGCAAAATCATTGAGATCCGGCTTTGTCATTTTATTGTCCTATTTATGAGACAGTGAAGACCATTTTAGCGACTACTCAATTCGCTGTCATGAATATAAGCTTATTCACATCAAGACAACGCCACTGAGGAGACACAAATGAAACAAGTAACAGGCGTCTACACCGCACCTCGCCCACACTGGGTTGGCGATGGATTTCCGGTTCGCTCAATGTTCTCTTACCAGTCTCATGCAGAGCAGTTAAGTCCATTCCTGCTGCTGGATTACGCCGGTCCGCATACGTTCACACCGGGTAACGAAAAGCGCGGCGTCGGCGAACACCCTCACCGTGGTTTTGAAACGGTGACCATCGTTTACAGCGGCGAAGTTGAACACCGTGATTCAACCGGTCGCGGCGGCATTATCGGTCCCGGCGACGTGCAGTGGATGACCGCAGGTGCAGGAATATTACACGAAGAGTTCCATTCACCGGAATTTACCCGTCGGGGCGGCGAACTGGAGATGGTACAGCTGTGGGTTAACCTGCCGGCAAAAGACAAAATGGCCGCGCCGGGTTATCAGAGCATCACCAGCGATGTTATCCCCACGGTTGCTCTACCTGATGAAACAGGAAGCGTTCGCGTTATTGCGGGTAGCTACGAGGAAACCAAAGGGCCTGCACATACCTTTTCGCCGCTGAACGTCTGGGATATGCGACTACAACGTAATCATCAGCTCACGTTGTCTCAGCCGGAAGGATGGAGCACCGCACTGGTGGTATTGAAAGGCAATATCACTGTAAACGGGAGCACGCCAGCCAGCGAAGCGCAACTGGTGGTGCTAAGCCAGCAGGGGAAAACGCTGCACATTGAAGCCACCAGCGATGCCATCGTGCTTCTGCTGTCTGGCGAACCGTTGAACGAGCCGATTGTAGGTTACGGTCCGTTTGTTATGAACACGAAACAAGAAATCGCTGAAGCTGTACGCGATTTTAACTCCGGCCGTTTTGGCCAAATCTGAATCGAAGGAGAAGAATATGTCCAGTCCTGCAAACTTTAATGGCTCACGTCCGGTCATCGATGTGAATGATTCCGTCATGCTGCTTATCGATCATCAGAGTGGGCTTTTCCAGACCGTCGGCGATATGCCAATGCCTGAACTGCGTGCACGTGCCGCTGCGCTGGCTAAAATGGCGACCCTGGCGAAAATGCCGGTGATTACCACGGCATCCGTACCGCAGGGACCTAACGGCCCGTTGATCCCGGAGATCCACGCCAATGCGCCGCATGCCCAATACGTAGCGCGTAAAGGTGAAATCAACGCCTGGGATAACGAAGACTTCGTGAAAGCGGTAAAAGCAACGGGTCGTAAGACATTGATTATCGCCGGTACGATCACCAGCGTCTGCATGGCTTTCCCGGCCATCAGCGCAGTGGCTGAAGGTTACAAGGTCTTCGCGGTGATTGACGCGTCCGGTACTTACAGCAAGATGGCGCAGGAAATCACCCTGGCTCGCGTGGTTCAGGCTGGTGTCGTGCCGATGGATACCGCTGCAGTCGCTTCTGAAATACAGGGGACATGGAATCGTGAAGACGCCGCTGAGTGGGCGGAAGTGTATACCAAAGTCTTCCCGGCTTATCAGTTGCTGATCGAAAGCTACAGCAAAGCCCAGGAAGTTGTGACCAACGGCGAAAAACTGGACTCTCAGCGTTAATCATATCCTCCGCGCCAGTCCGGGCGGGGGAATATGTACGCTGCGTAACCAAACGAGAGTTAACACGTAAATTCTGCTTGACCGTTTTAGCGCAACTCCCTATAGTAGCGCCCCGTTGCCCCCCAAGCGGTCAGGCAGCAATACAATATGGTGAGGTGTCCGAGTGGCTGAAGGAGCACGCCTGGAAAGTGTGTATACGGCAACGTATCCGGGGTTCGAATCCCCGCCTCACCGCCATATTTTAAGAAGAGCTCGTACGCAAGTACGGGCTTTTTTTTTCGCATATTTCACAGCCTGGCGGGGATGAGAAGCCCGGACCGGGTTCGACTACTGGCGCAGCGAGTTGGACAGACTGAGCGCACAGCGAACAGGCTGCCCGCAGGGCGAGCGAAGCGAGTCAATCCCCGCCTCACCGCCATATTTAAAGAAGAGCTCGTACGCAAGTACGGGCTTTTTTTTTCGCATATTTCACAGCCTGGCGGGGATGAGAAGCCCGGACCGGGTTCGACTACTGGCGCAGCGAGTTGGACAGACTGAGCGCACAGCGAACAGGCTGCCCGCAGGGCGAGCGAAGCGAGTCAATCCCCGCCTCACCGCCATATTTAAAGAAGAGCTCGTACGCAAGTACGGGCTTTTTTTTTCGCATATTTCACAGCCTGGCGGGGATGAGAAGCCCGGACCGGGTTCGACTACTGGCGCAGCGAGTTGGACAGACTGAGCGCACAGCGAACAGGCTGCCCGCAGGGCGAGCGAAGCGAGTCAATCCCCGCCTCACCGCCATATTTAAAGAAGAGCTCGTACGCAAGTACGGGCTTTTTTTTCGCATATTGCATTTGCCGGATGCGGTGCAAGCACCTTATCCACCCTATGAATGACGAACAGCCTGTAGGCCTGATAAGCGAAGCGCCATCAGGCATAGCAGTTATTGTTTACAGAGCAGCGTTAACACTTCGTAATGCGCGGTGTGTGGGAACATATCGAAAAGCTGGACGCGTTCAATGCGGTACCCCGGCAACTGGTGAAAATCCTTCGCCATGGTTTGCGCATTGCAACTTGAATAGACAATAAAACGTGGCGCCATGCGGGAAAGAAAATCGCACAGCGGTTTGCCAATCCCACGACGCGGTGGGTTCACCAGCACCAGATCGGGTACTTCGTCCTGGGCGGTAGCAAACTGAGTCGAATCCAGCGCCTGAAAATACAGATTCTGCAACCCAAGCTCCTGCGCCGATTGTTTCGCACAGTTAATCGCCTCTGGCGCGATTTCAATACCTGTCAGTTTCATCTGCGGCGTGGCACAATGCAGACCAAAGCCCCCTACGCCGCAAAACAGATCCCACATATGAGTAACCGGAAGCTGACGCACCCAGTCGCGCGCGGTGGCATATAAATGCCCCGCCACCACTGGGTTGGTCTGGAAAAAGCTCTGCGGGCGTATCCACAACGGCACATTGTTAAAGCGTTCCGCCAGCGCCTGCTGCTCTGTCAGGAAGATTTCTGTCTCCCCCTCCATAATCGCCATATGCACCGGTTGAATATTAACAGTGATCACTTTTAACTGTGGCAATTGTGCCTGCAACCACGGTAGCGCTGCACGCAACTGCGCCAGTTTGGCGTCTGAACGCAGGACAAAGCGCAGCATCATACCGCCATCAAACCGGCTTTCCGTTAACAGCAGATATTTCAGCTCTCCGCGTTTACGAGCCACGTTATAGGGCGTTAACCCCGCCCGGGCGATAAACGGTTTGAGCGCGGCAAATACGGGCGCAAAAGAGGCGGGATAGAGCGGACAATCACACAAGTCTTCCGGCGTACCGTCACGATGCAGCATCCCAAGCAGTGGTTTTTCCACGCTGCCGCTGACCACCATTTTGGCTTTGTTGCGAAAAGCGCGTTCCGGGCCGCTGACCGGCGCGCACCATTCTCCGACCGAATAATCAGCCAGCAGATTCTGCAGATCGGCTGTTTTTGAGAGGAGTTGATCGGCGACAGGCTGTGTTATCCACTGACAGGAGCGGCAGCGCTCAGCGTCATATAGTGCGCACTGCATACAAAAACCTATAAATTAACAGGGGGCCAATATTATACACGTTATTGCAAACGGAAGAACCGCCGACTGGACGCGGGAACAAACAGTAGCAGCAACACCAGCATATCCGGCAACTTTTGCATCACCAGCGTACTCAGGATCTCACGTCTGGACTCTCCCGCAATGCTGAACAGTTCCGGATAACCATAGCCCAACGAGGCCGCCCACAGATAAACGCTGGCGATAATCTGGGTCAACAGATAGACCCAACGCGCCCAGTTACGTCCTTTTACCAGCGAAAATGCGCAGTAGATTTCGATAAACAGCAGCGCCAGGCTGCCCAGAAACACCAGCGTCAAATTCCAGGTCTGCACGCTGCGATGAATAAATTCGCTGGTGCCACGCAACCCTAGCGTATTAAAAATCATCAACAGATCGAGACAGCGGATCATGATAATAGCCAGCGCCGCCACCTGCACCAACGCAGGGACGTTTAAGCGAGCATGTGATGTGGATGATTTCTTAAAAAATCCCAACGCGTCGTCTTCCATGAAAACGGCGCAGCCACCACAGCTGCGCCGTATAGACAGGTTGGCAGATTTTAGTTTTTTCAGCCGCGTCTTGCACGTTGGATATCGCGAATCCGTTGTTTTTCTGTTCGCGCCATCAGATACCACGCGATAAATCCGATAATTCCTACCACGCCAAGAATCAGCGTCGCCAGCGCGTTGATCTCCGGGTTAACCCCCATACGTACGCTGGAGAATACCAGCATCGGTAATGTTGTGGCGCCAGGACCAGAGACAAAGCTGGCGATAACCAGATCATCAAGCGACAACGTGAAGGCCAGTAACCAGCCGGAGATCACCGCAGGCATAATCATCGGCAGCGTGATAACGAAAAAGACCTTCAGCGGCGTAGCGCCAAGATCCATCGCCGCTTCCTCAATGGAGTGATCCAGTTCGCGCAACCGTGAGGAAATCACCACCGCCACGTACGCCGTACAGAAGGTGACGTGCGCCAGCCAGATGGTCAACATACCGCGATCCGCAGGCCAGCCGATGGCGTGCGCCAGAGCTACAAACAGCAGCAGCAGCGACAAACCGGTAATGACATCCGGCATAACCAGCGGTGCGGTAATCATAAAAGCAAACCCATTCGATCCGCGAAAACGGCCAAAACGCACCATTACCACGGCGGCTATAGTGCCGAGGATTACCGCCATCGTCGCTGCACCCGCAGCAATCGTTAAACTCATGCCAACAGCGCTTATCATCGCGGTATCATGGAAAAGTTCACCATACCAACGCGTTGACCACCCCGCCCAGACCGTAACCAGCTTCGAGCTGTTAAACGAATAGATAACCAGCATCAGCATCGGCGCATACAGGAAGGTAAAGCCCAGCACCAGGATAAAAATACGCCACGGCGAGCGAACGACCGGTAAGTTATTCATCCGTGTTCCCCCATGCTTTTTTGCTGATATTTGTGGAACCACATGATTGGCACAATCAGTAACAGCAGCATAATAATGGCAACGGCAGACGCCACCGGCCAGTCGCGGTTATTGAAAAATTCCTGCCACAGCACGCGACCAATCATGATGCTATCCGGGCCGCCCAGCAGTTCCGGAATGACAAACTCACCCACAGCCGGGATAAACACCAACATCGATCCGGCGATAATCCCGCCTTTGGTCAATGGCACAATCACGCTAAAGAAGGTTTTCAACGGTCGGGCACCCAAATCCAGCGCCGCCTCTACCAGCGAATAATCAATACGCGTCAGCGCGGTGTAAATCGGCAGCACCATAAAGGGTAAATAGGCGTAAACAATCCCGATATAGACCGCCAGATTGGTGTGCAGAATCGTCAATGGTTGATCGATAACGCCCAGCCACATCAGAAAGTTATTCAGTACACCGTTATTTTTCAGGATCCCCATCCAGGCGTACACGCGAATCAAAAACGACGTCCAGGACGGCAGGATCACCAGCAACAACAGAATATTGCGTGTCGAGGGTTTACTGTGTGCGACAGCCCACGCCAGCGGATATCCCAACAGCAGACAACAGATCGTCGAAATCCCCGCCACCTGCAAAGATTGCAGGTAGGCATCAAAATAGAGCGGATCGTCCGTTAACTGCAGGAAGTTGGCTAAGTTGAGCGTGATGGATAGCTGATCGTCAGCCCATGAAACGAGGTCGGTATAGGGTGGAATAGCGCGCGCCATTTCAGCCAAACTGATTTTGAAGACGATCAGAAAAGGCAGCAGAAACAGGAGCAGCAGCCACACATACGGCAGCGCAATCACCAGCTTGCGCCCGTGTTTCATTTGCAGCCGCGACATAAACAGCGTGAATCGCCCTGCTTTATCCACGCGTGCCGGAGGTTCAAGTGTACTCATCTTCGCTCCTTAAACCGTCAACACCACACAACTGTCTGCATCCCAGCACAAACGGACCTCGTCACCCCAGGTGGGTAATCCCTTGCGATAACGATGTTCATTTTGTAGCTGAGCACTCAGCATCTGGCCGCTTTTCAAACGTACGTGATATACCGACAAATCGCCCAGATAGGCAATGTGCACCACTTCGCCTACCGCGAAGTTATAACCATCTGGCGGAGGAGCCTCACAGAGCATGATTTTTTCCGGGCGCAGCGCAACATACACCGGGACGTTATCGACAATAGACGCATCTGCATCTACTTTCAGCGGATGCACCAGTCCAGGAGATTCAATAATCAGACCATCTTCCTGGCGTTCTTTCAGTAGTCCTTCAAAGACGTTAACCGAGCCGATAAACTCGGCGCTATAGCGCGTAGTCGGATGCTCGTAGATCTCTTCCGGTTCGCCAATCTGCACAAATTTGCCACGGTTCATGATCGCAATGCGCCCTGCCATCGTCATGGCTTCTTCCTGATCGTGCGTTACCATCACGCAGGTCACGCCGACGCGTTCAAGGATATCCGCCACTTCCAGTTGCATGCGGTCACGCAGCTTTTTGTCCAGCGCCCCCATGGGTTCATCCAGCAGCAGTAACTTCGGCCGTTTCGCTAGGCTACGCGCCAGGGCCACACGCTGACGCTGACCGCCAGAAAGCTGGTGCGGTTTGCGTTTGGCGAACTCCTGCATATGCACCAGGCCCAGCATCTCATTCACCCGGCTGGCGATTTCAGCCTTTGGCAGCTTGTCCTGCTTGAGGCCAAAGGCAATGTTCTGCTCAACCGTCATGTGCGGAAACAGGGCATAGGATTGAAACATCATATTGATCGGACGCAGATAAGGCGGGACGTGCGCTAAATCGACGCCATCAAGCATAATTTGCCCAGTTGTCGGCTGTTCAAATCCCGCTAACATGCGCAGCAGAGTCGATTTGCCACAGCCGGATGCGCCGAGCAGGGCAAATATTTCACCTTTGTAGATAGTAAGGTTGACGTCATCGACGGCGTGTTGGCCGTCAAACGACTTGGTCAGGTTGCGAATTTCAAGCAGCGGGGTCAGCGCCTTGCGGATTTTCGCGTGTGGGCGTGGGGTTGCATCATTCACTCAGGTGCTCTCCGGCATAAAACAAAGAAACGGTGCAAATAACGCACCACGGTGGTGCGTATTGCCGGGTTAGGTGTGTTTAGGATCAACACTGCCCGGCAGGCATCAATCCTGCCGGGTCATGTCCCAAACATCAGGTTATTTTCCGCTTTTTACCTTCGTCCACGCTCGGGTACGGACACGGTCGATCTTCGGATCCTGTACTTTCAGCGTGAACAGCTTGGCGCGCACATCCGCAGGCGGGTAGATGCCAGGGTTATCACGAACTTCCTGACTGACCAGAGCCGTCGCTTCTTTGTTGGCATTGGCATAGAACACGTGGTCGGAAATATGCGCAATCACATCAGGACGCAGCAGGTAGTTGAGGAACTGATAGGCTTCGTCTTTGTTTTTGGCATCGGCTGGCATCGCGAATACGTCAAAGAACGCCATTGCCCCTTCTTTAGGAATTGAGAAAGAGATATTGACGCCATTTTTCGCTTCTTTTGCACGGTTCGCCGCCTGCCATACGTCCCCCGCCCAGCCAATCGCTACGCAGGTATCACCGTTTGCCAGGTCGTTAATATATTGCGAAGAGTGGAAGTAGCGAATATTCGGACGCAGTTTCAACAGCAGGTCGGTCGCCGGTCCGGTGTAATCATCTGCTTTGGTACTGTTTGGATCTTTACCCAAATAGTTCAGTACGGTTGCAAACACCTCTTCAGGCGCATCAAGGAAAGAGACACCGCAACTTTTGAGTTTTTCCAGATTTTCCGGTTTGAGGATCAAATCCCAGCTATCAACCGGCGCATCTGGCCCCAGCACCGCTTTCACTTTGTCCACGTTATAGCCAATGCCGGTTGTTGCCCACATATACGGCATCGCAAACTTGTTATCCGGATCGTGTTTACCCACCAGCTTCAGCAGTTCGGGATCGAGGTTTTTCCAGCCCGGCAGTTTGCTCTTATCCAGCGGCTGGAAGACGCCTGCGGTTAGTTGACGTTCGAGGAAACTGGCGGAAGGAACAACGAGGTCAAAACCGGTGCTGCCCGCCATGAGTTTTCCTTCCAGTACTTCATTGGAATCAAATACGTCATAGATAACTTTAATTCCGGTCTCTTTTTCAAAGTTAGCCACCGTATCCGGAGCAATATAATCAGACCAGTTATAAATATGCAGCGTTTTTTGTTCAGCAGCGAGCGTGCCGGCAGAGATGGACATCAGAGCACCCACAACCAGGCCTGATAACCATTTTTTATTTAAGGCGGTCATAATCTCTTTCCTTCTGAAAGTTCGTTAACAAACGAACAAAAATGTCACACTCTAATGATATGCAAGAAACGTGCATATTCTTTCATGCGGCATCAATGAAAAGAGAGACCTCTCCCGATGCCGCTATCGCCCGCAGATATGCGCCCACTCATTCACCACGTATTGTAGCCACAGCTCAGGTCATACGGGGCAGTTAGAAAATTGACGTCTATATGCTTCGCAAGAATAACTTTAGCCAGGTTTTGTGGATATAGCCCAGATTAAAAAACGTCTTTTATCAATTTTTTATGCAGGAATTGTCTATGACATAAAGCAGAAGGAGCAGAATGGAAGTGAATAATTCTTTAATAAAAGGTTAAACACAGAATAAAAACAGGCCGTACGCAACCGCTCTGGTAGCGGCTGCGCAAAATGCGTCCAGATTCAGGGGGAATTAATGGAGGAAATAGACTTCAGCGTTGCTATTTTGCGTATCTTCTTCAGCGTTAAATAACAGCTGATGCGCCCCAGCTTCGAGGATCACCATCGATATCTGCTCTTCGCTCTGGCGAACAAAACATTCAAACTGCTCAAACGTTACGCCCGGCGTAACGGATAAAGACTGGCAAACCACCAGCTTTGGCAGATTATCATCCTGCATATCCAGAAATGCTTTTACCGTCAGTGAACTGGCATTAATCGCGGACAAATCGGCGGCCAGGGGCAGCAGTGCGGAAGGTCTGACTTCCGCCATCGCAGAAAACAGGATGACGTTATCCACCAAATCAACTTTTGCATCAAAGATGCCGTCGAAGTTCTGCATATGAGGTAAATGCAGCGCCTGACAGGTATCGCATTCAAAAAAACTCATGCCCAGGTCGTCGAGCCATTGACGCAACGTATCCAGAGTGGGAACGACCAGTGATGTCATAATAATGTGCGACCTCTAATGATGAAAAAAATACCGGCACAGCTTACGCAAAAAGAGCGTGTCATACCACGATCGCAATCTATATTGTGTTTAGCCGCCGATTTTAAGACAAAATTCAGGCGTAGCATGGCGCTCGATCCACTGGATCATCTTGCCGGCAATGTCTATCCCGGTGGTTTTCTCGACCCCTTCCAGACCCGGAGAAGCGTTAACCTCCATGACCAGCGGCCCACGTTCTGCACGCAGAATATCAACACCAGCAACATCCAGCCCCATGGTCTGAGCGGCTTTGAGCGCAATTTTTCTTTCGCGCGGCGTGATATTCGCAATCGTAGCAACCCCGCCGCGATGGAGATTAGAACGAAAATCGCCCTCTTTCGCACGGCGTTCAATGGCAGCCACCACCTCGTCACCCACCACGAAACAGCGAATATCCCGCCCTTGCGCTTCTTTGATATATTCCTGAACCAGAATATGAGCATTCAGCCCACGAAACGCATCCACGACACTTTCCGCGGCCTGCCGTGTTTCCGCCAGCACCACGCCGATCCCCTGTGTGCCTTCAACCAGTTTCACCACCAGCGGCGCGCCGCCAACCATATCAATCATGTCGCTGGTATCGTCCGGGGAGTGAGCAATCCCGGTGATGGGTAAATCAATCCCCTGACGCGCCAGCAACTGCAGCGAACGCAGCTTATCGCGCGCGCGCGTAATCGCTACCGATTCATTTAACGGATAGCTACCCAACATTTCAAACTGACGCAGCGCCGCCGTACCATAAAAGGTAATCGCTGAACCAATCCGTGGGATCACCGCGTCAAAATGGGGAAGCTGGCGGCCCTTGTAATGAATAGACGACGCCGCCGGGCTGATGTTCATATAGCAAGAAAGCGGATCGATAATTTCAACCAGGTGACCGCGCTGCATCGCCGCTTCACGCAGGCGCTTACAAGAATAGAGCGTTCCGTCCCGGGACAAAATGGCAATTTTCACCCTGCACCTCTCAATGACCTGGTAAAAGCAGGCGTATCATACACTGGGTTGAAATCTTTAGCGCGTGGCCCATCCCTGTTTATGCAAATATTCCAGGATAAAGGGACGACTTTCTTTAATGATGGTTCGACGAATGTGATCGCTCCAGGTGTCACGACGCGTATTGCTGCCGCGGGTCAGATAGTACTGCGCAAGCTGTTCGTCATACTGCGACAAAACGTCTGTATTGAGCGGCTGATACTGGTTTTCGTGCACAACCAGCGACGCAGGCAGGCGCGGCTTGATATCCGGGTTATCCGCAGGCCAGCCAAGGCACAAACCAAACAGCGGCAGAACATGCTGCGGCAATTTCAATAATTCCGTGACCGACTCAATATTGTTACGCAACCCACCAATATACACACCGCCAAGTCCCAGCGATTCTGCCGCCGTCAGCGCATTTTGCGCCATCATCGCCGTATCAACCACACCCAGCAGCAGTTGCTCTGCCAGCCCCAACTGCGCGTCAGGGCAAATCTGCAAATGACGGTTGAAGTCAGCGCAAAACACCCAGAATTCAGCGGCCTGCGCCACGTGCTTTTGACCACCAGATAAGGTAGCCAGCGATTCACGCAGAGTTTTATCGGTTATCCGAACAATCGTTGTGCACTGTAAAAAACTGGAGCTTGAGGTGCCCTGAGCGGCGGCAATGATTGCCTCTCGCTGTGCGTCAGAAATAGCTTCATCGGTAAAATGGCGAATGGAACGGTGGCTGCGGATTAAATCAATGGTTGGCGTCATCTCTTTTTTCTCTGTCTGAACGGGAAGAATCGTCGGGAGCGCGCGACAGGAGCTGCGGCGCCAGCAGTTGAGCAATGCGCCACATCAACATCACTGCGGCGGGTAACATCAGCAGTACGCCCAGAAATATCATCACCACGCAGGCTAACGGGCTGTTAAGCGGCGCGGGTAAGGTCAGGTAATCATTAAGCGACAGCAGCGCCAGCGATAACAAAACCATCCCCATTATTTCCAGCATCAATACGCTTTTCGGTAATACACCAATGGTGCGCATAAGCGACCTCCCGGCGAAATGGCTTTTATTATAAAACGTTCCGGCTCGTCGTGTTTAACAGTTATAGCTTGAGGATATCAAAGCAACAGGCCGAACCTGCTTTCCATCCGTCACAAATCGCGGCATCATAATAAGTATTCGCCATCCGGCCTGATAAGTTCGAGGAGAGAGAGATGTTTGCCGTTATTTTTGGTCGCCCAGGGTGCCCGTATTGCGTGCGCGCAAAAGAATTAGCAGAAAAATTAAGCAATGAGCATGACGATTTTAACTTCCGCTACATTGATATCCATGCCGAAGGTATTACGAAAGCCGATCTGGAAAAGACGGTAGGTAAGCCGGTTGAAACCGTTCCGCAGATTTTTGTTGATCAAAAACACATCGGCGGCTGCACGGATTTTGAGGCGTGGGCAAAAGAGAATATGAATCTGTTCGCCTGATAGCTGTTTCTACGCCCTCCGCTGGAGGGCGTGATCAGTTCTTTTTCCGTCGTTGATGCTGATTGAACAAGCTACTGATAAACAAAAAACACAATGCGCCAAGCGCGCACCAAAACACCGCACTGAATAACCACGCCAGTTCTTGCCACAATGAACGCGTCGGCATAAAAACGAACCGCATTAGCAACAGACAGCATGGCGCCGCCAACATTGCACCCAGAAGAGGTCTGAGCACCTCCCGACGGTGGGAGAAAAAGCTTGCTGCAGCACCAGGCAAGATAAAAAACAACAACCCGACCTCAGGATGCCCTGCCGCTCTGAATGCCCCTTTCACGTTTAGCGTCAATGAAAGGCACACCACAATAAAGAGCACAAAGCAGCAGATCGCCCCCGCCCAACTTTGCTTATGTTTCAATCGTTCCTCCTGACACATTCTCTATCGAACACTCTTTTCGCCCGCAGGCGTCCAGTCAGATAAAGTAACTCGGCATTCCATGCCAAAAACACACCCACACGATTCTTATAGCCGTTGATACGTAATGAGATTAAACTATCCGCATATATTGTTATGCTGCATTAATCGGGGCTGTGTGCGGTGCTGTCGCCCCTTAATTTCTGGCAAAAACATTAGCGTAAATTGCCATTTCTTTCAATAGCTTACTAGTAAACAAGAAGTTAGCCTCAGTGAATATAAACGTCGCAGATTTGTTAAATGGGAATTACATCCTGTTATTATTTGTGGTCCTGGCTCTGGGCCTCTGCCTGGGTAAATTACGCCTGGGTTCAGTCCAACTCGGTAATTCCATTGGCGTTTTAGTGGTGTCCCTATTATTAGGTCAGCAGCACTTTAGTATTAACACCGACGCATTAAATCTCGGCTTTATGCTGTTTATTTTTTGTGTCGGCGTCGAAGCCGGCCCCAACTTTTTTTCGATTTTTTTTCGCGATGGGAAAAATTATCTAATGCTTGCTCTGGTGATGGTCGGTAGCGCAATGCTGATCGCCCTGGGGCTGGGTAAGCTATTTGGCTGGGACATCGGCCTGACGGCGGGTATGCTGGCCGGTTCGATGACCTCCACGCCGGTGCTGGTCGGCGCAGGCGATACCTTGCGCCATTCCGGAATGGCAGGCTCACAGCTTTCCACCGCCCTCGATAACCTGAGTCTGGGGTACGCCCTCACCTATTTGATTGGACTGGTCAGTCTGATTGTCGGTGCGCGCTACCTGCCAAAACTTCAACATCAGGACCTGCAAACCAGCGCCCAACAAATTGCGCGTGAGCGTGGTCTGGACACTGACGCCAACCGTAAGGTTTATCTGCCGGTGATCCGCGCCTACCGCGTGGGCCCGGAGCTGGTGGCATGGGCTGATGGTAAGAATCTGCGCGAACTGGGTATTTATCGTCAGACCGGCTGCTACATTGAACGCATCCGCCGCAACGGCATCCTGGCCAACCCGGACGGTGACGCAGTGCTGCAAATGGGCGACGAAATAGCCTTAGTTGGTTATCCAGACGCGCATGCCCGCCTCGATCCCAGTTTCCGTAACGGCAAAGAAGTGTTCGATCGCGATCTGCTCGATATGCGTATCGTCACTGAAGAGATTGTGGTGAAAAACCACAATGCCGTTGGCCGTCGCCTGGCCCAGTTGAAGCTGACCGACCACGGCTGTTTCCTCAACCGCGTGATCCGCAGCCAGATCGAAATGCCTATCGATGACAACGTCGTGCTCAATAAAGGTGACGTGTTGCAGGTTAGCGGCGATGCTCGTCGCGTTAAAACGATCGCAGATCGTATCGGCTTCATTTCCATTCACAGTCAGGTGACCGATCTGCTGGCCTTCTGCGCCTTCTTTATCATTGGTCTGATGATTGGGATGATCACTTTCCAGTTCAGTAATTTCAGCTTCGGTATTGGGAATGCGGCTGGATTACTGTTCGCCGGGATTATGCTCGGCTTCCTGCGTGCCAACCATCCAACGTTTGGCTATATTCCGCAGGGCGCGCTGAACATGGTGAAAGAGTTTGGTCTGATGGTATTCATGGCAGGCGTCGGTTTGAGCGCAGGTAGCGGCATTGGCAATGGCCTTGGCGCCGTTGGTGGTCAAATGCTGATTGCCGGATTGGTTGTGAGCCTGGTTCCGGTTGTTATTTGTTTCTTGTTTGGCGCTTACGTATTGCGCATGAACCGCGCCCTGCTGTTTGGCGCCATGATGGGCGCGCGTACCTGCGCTCCGGCAATGGAAATCATCAGCGACACGGCCCGCAGCAACATCCCGGCATTAGGCTATGCTGGCACCTACGCCATTGCCAACGTTCTGCTGACATTGGCGGGGACACTCATCGTCATTGTCTGGCCAGGCCTTGGTTAGCACTGAAAATCACCCTTAAACGAAAATTTTTTGCAGTTCAGCAGAACTTTTCTTCAAGGTGTCAGTCATAACTATTGCCACTGCTTTTCTTTGATGTCCCCAATTTGTGGAGCCCATCAACCCCGCCGTTTTGGTTCAAGGTTGATGGGTTTTTTGTTGCCTGAAATTTGCTATCCCCCCTTCTCCCCATAATTCCTCCCCAAATTTGCAGCACACCGGTTATGGCACATACTTTTAATCGGTGCTTAAAGGTGACGGGAGTTTACTATGTTGCTTACTGGAAAGGTTGCGGTGATCTTCGGCGGCAGCGGCGCTATTGGTAGCGCGGTTGCACAGGCGATGGCGCGCGAAGGTGCTCATGTATACCTGGGCGCTCGCTGTCAGGAAAAGCTTGATTGGGCGGCCAGTCGCCTGCGAATGGCGGGGGGTACCGTCGATACGTTTATCACCGATGTGCTCGACGAGCACGACACCTCAACACAAGTTACCCGCCTGGTACAGCAAATCGGTGGAATTGATGTGGTGGTTAACGCGACCGGCTTTATGCATGAACAGGGCAAGCGCATCGACGCACTATCCCTCTCTGAGTTTATGAGTGGGATCACCCCTTTCCTTGCGGCGCAGTTCAATATCGCAAAAGCCGTAACGCCACACATGGGCGGCAATCGAGCTGGCGTCATTCTCACCATCGTTGCTCCCGCAGCCCCGATGGCGATGCCTGGGCATCTCGGCCATATCGTCGGTTGTGCAGGAACAGAAGCATTTATTAAAGCGCTTGCCAGCGAGACGGGCCCCATAAACATTCGTGTCGTCGGCGTGCGCTCGCATGCGATTATGGATGGGGTAGCGGCCGGTTCCTATACCGGGGAGATTTTCACCGCGAAAGCGCAGTCAATGGGTTTAACCGTCGAACAATGGTTAAGCGGTGCAGCACAAGGCACCATGATCGGACGCCTGCCTACGCTGGCACAAATCGCTGAGGTTACAACCTTTCTGGCTTCAGACCATGCTGGAGCAATGACCGCCACGGTGGTAAATATTACCGGGGGCACAACCGTAAGCTAATTTACCCGCTTTTCACGCCGTGCGCTGCTGCGAGCCTTTTTTTGCACTCGGGCGGGAACACAATGCTATACCGCACATAATAACCAACGCGCTCACCAGATGATATGAATGCAGGGTGACGTGCAAAAACATAACGCTAAATAATCCGCCACTCAGTGGGATCAAGTGCGAATAGATCTCTCCGCGGGTTGCGCCAATAGCGCTAATCCCTTTGTTCCATAACAGATATGACAGCCAGGAAGGAAAAATAACAAGGTATGCCAGCCCAGTAATAACGCCTGTATTGGCATAGCTATCCCAGCCCGGCATACCATTACGCATCAACTCCACAGCCAGTACCGGAATAAGCACCATCGCACCGAGCATCGCGCTCACGGCGACAAAGGCGTTTCCCTTCACCTCACGCGGTTTAATGCGCAAAAAGGAACAATATACGGCCCAACTTAACGCCGACCCCATGGTCCAGACATCGCCCTGATTCAGATGTGCAAATACCCGCGTATGTATCATATCGCCCTGCGACACCAGCCAGATAACACCAACAGTGCTCAGGATCACACCTGCTATATTTCGCGCAGAAATCCGCTCTTTAAAAAAGAACTTATTGATTAACAGAACGAGCGCCGGAGTCGTGGACATATAAATCGCCGCATTGAGCGAGGTTGTATATTGCAGGCCGATATACAGCGTTAAGGGGAAAAGAACCTGACCACAAAGTGCGAGGAAGACGATGGTACCCAAGGATGTTTTCATCACCGGCCATTGCTCTGCGACCTGACGAAAATAGAGCGCCATCAATAATAACGCGGTAAATATCCAGCGTGCCGCTGATAAAACAATGGGATCAACTTCAGCGACTAATAGATGACCAACCACATAATTCCCACCCCAAAAACAGGCAGCCAGACTGAGTAAAAGATAGGGCATATTTGCGCCTTATTGCCAGTTGTACGGTATGACCACAAGGCTACGGCGGCGTGAGAATGAATGCTAATATAACGTTTTTATCCATCTGCATAGATTAAAACTATGAAATTTACGCTAAGGCAACTTGAGTTTTACATCGCACTTGCAGAAACATTACAAATTTCCAAAGCTGCTGCGCGCTGTCATATTTCTCAGTCATCAATGACCATTGCCATGCGGAATCTGGAGGAAGCATTAGACGTGCAGCTATTTGTACGTTACCCCAAAGGCGTGAAGCTCACCGCCGAGGGCGAGCGCTTTCTGGCACATGCCTGTAACATTATCAACAGTAGCCACTCGGCTGTTGACGCCCTGCATGACAGAAGTGAAATTCTCACCGGCACAGTGCGCATAGGCATTGCCGAAACGCTCTCAGCCTATCTTATCCCGGATATACTCAACGATATTGAACGACGTTTCCCTTTGCTGGAGATCGTGTTTCATGAAGCTACTGCACCGGAACTGGTACAGGCGCTCCGGGAAAAAAAGGTCGATTTTTGCCTGCTTCTGACCTCAAATATCAGCCATGATAACGACCTGGAGATCGAAACATTTATTCGTTCACAGCGCCGCCTGTGGACGTCTATTGGGCATCCGCTACAGAGCCAAGCATCAATCCGTTTAACAGACGTCGAGAAGCTACCATTTTTACTGCTGGAAACCGATAAGTACCCTGACGTAATCATCGATTACTGGCAGCAGCGTGGCTATACGCCCAATATCAGTTTTCGCAGCAACTCTTTTGAAGCAATAAGAAGCCTGGTTGCAAAAGGCAGGGGAATAACTATTTTATCCGACCTGGTGTATCGCCCGTGGTCACTGGATGGTCTGCGCGTCATGCACAGAACGATTGATGATTTTATTACTTATATGGATGTCGGGACGGTAAAAAAAGCCGCCCGACCGTTGACTACAGAGGCGGTGAAAGTCGTTGATTTTTTACGTCAGGCCATTACCCGCCTCGACAAACCATTTTGATGATTTTATCTCTGCGGCAATCCGGCAATACGCTCCACCATCATCAGAATATCTTCCCGCGACAGCGGTTTTTTGTCGGTAACAAAATGCAGCGTCATTCCTTCGAGAAATGCATCCAGCGCCCGCGCAGTTACCGGTTCAAACCACTGTTCCAGCGTTTGTTGACTGCGTAACATCCAGTTTTGCATCACCATTTTCCACGTCGGTTTGCGACTGGCGAAAGCATACAACTGGTACATGAGTTCCATATTATCGGGCGTTGTAACCTGGGAGCTGTAAATCATCTCGGTAATGGCATGGCAGGCTGCCTGCGCATCCGCAACGTCGGCAAAAAAAGCCTGATACTGCTGAGACATCGTGTCAGTAAAGCGCCCGAACGCCTCCATTAAAAGCTCATCTATTCCCGAAAAGTAATAGGTCATTGAACCCAGCGGTACCCCGGCAATCATGGCGATTTTTCGGTGCGTAACCCCATGGACACCGTAGGCGATTACCGCATCAAGGGTGGCCTGAACTATCTTTTCCCGCCGTAGCGGATCGTTCGCGCGTCGCACTGCATTTCCTCACCTTGCGTTTGTGTACAAATGTACACAGTCTTGCTAATGTTGTCTTCTTCCCTCTTTTCTTTGGCTCGAATTCATGACAGGCACCTCACCACGCAAAGCCTTAAGACGTCGCACCTGGGCGCTTTTCACGTTTTTCTTTTTACCCGGATTACTAATGGCTTCCTGGGCAACGCGTACTCCTGCCATCCGAGATATCCTCTCCATCTCCACCGCCGAAATGGGCGCGGTATTGTTTGGACTCTCTATTGGTTCGATGAGTGGCATTCTTTGTTCGGCCTGGCTGGTGAAACGATTTGGCACGCGTAAAGTGATCCGCACCACCATGTCCTGTGCAGTCCTCGGGATGGCTATCCTCAGCGCGGCGCTATGGTTGCATTCCGCATGGCTTTTCGCGTTTGGCCTGGGCGTGTTTGGCGCCAGCTTTGGCGCAGCGGAAGTCGCCATCAACGTCGAAGGCGCGGCAGTTGAGCGCGAAATGAACAAGACCGTGCTGCCGATGATGCATGGTTTTTACAGTCTAGGAACGCTGGCGGGAGCCGGGGTCGGGATGATGTTTACCGCCTTCAGCGTGCCTGCGACCGTACATATTTTATTGGCGGCAATGGTGGCAATCACTCCTATCTTTATCGCCATCAAGGCCATTCCAGACGGCACGGGTAAGAATGCCTCTGACGGCGCTCACTCCAGCGAAAAAGGCGTGCCTTTCTATCGCGACATTCAGTTGCTGCTGATTGGCGTCGTGGTGCTGGCGATGGCGTTTGCTGAAGGTTCGGCCAACGACTGGCTGCCGCTGTTGATGGTGGATGGCCACGGATTTAGCCCGACATCAGGCTCGCTGATTTATGCTGGATTTACGCTGGGTATGACCGTGGGTCGATTCACCGGCGGCTGGTTTATCGACCGCTACAGCCGCGTCGCGGTGGTGCGTGCCAGCGCGTTGATGGGGGCGCTTGGCATCAGTCTGATTATTTTTGTCGATAGCACATGGGTAGCGGGTGTTTCCGTTATTCTGTGGGGGCTTGGTGCATCGCTCGGCTTCCCGCTGACCATTTCAGCAGCCAGCGACACCGGTCCCGATGCGCCAACCCGCGTCAGCGTTGTAGCGACCACCGGCTACCTGGCATTCCTGGTAGGGCCGCCGCTGCTGGGCTATCTGGGTGAACATTACGGCCTGCGCAGCGCTATGCTGGTGGTGCTGGCGCTGGTGCTTATCGCCGCCATTGTCGCGAAAGCGGTGGCGAAACCGGATCTCAAAAATACCCCTGTGATGGAGAACAGCTAATGAGCATCAAATTAATTGCGGTCGACATGGATGGCACATTTTTAAGCGACCAAAAAACCTATAACCGTGAGCGGTTTATGGCGCAATACCGTCAAATGAAAGAACAAGGGATCCGCTTTGTCGTCGCCAGCGGCAATCAGTATTACCAGCTCATCTCCTTTTTCCCTGAACTGGCCAATGAAATCTCATTTGTCGCTGAAAACGGCGGTTGGGTAGTCAGTGAAGGGAAAGATATTTTTAACGGTGAACTGGCAAAAGACGATTTCAAGGCCATCGTGGATCATCTGTTGACCCGTACGGACATCGACATTATCGCCTGCGGTAAAAACAGCGCCTATACGCTCAAAAAATACAGCGATGAGCATAAATCCGTTTCCGCCATGTACTATCATCGTCTTGAATTTGTAGATAATTTTGACAATCTCAACGACGTTTTTTTCAAATTCGGGCTGAATATTTCAGACGACCGTATCCCGCAGGTGCAGGCCGATCTCCATGAGGCAATTGGCGATATCATGGTACCGGTGCATACCGGCTACGGCAGCATCGATTTAATTATTCCAGGTGTGCATAAGGCAAATGGTCTGCGCCTGCTGCAACAACGCTGGAATATTAGCGACGACGAGGTTGTTGTGTTTGGCGATGGCGGAAATGATATTGAGATGCTGCGTCAGGCGGGATTTAGTTTCGCAATGGCCAACGCTCACGAACCGGTTGTCCAGGCGGCAAAATATCGCGCGGGATCGAACAACGAAGAGGGTGTGCTGGATGTTATCGACCGCGTATTAAAAAACGAAGCGCCGTTTACGCATTAACGCCTCAGCACAGACGGCAACAAAATGATGATATGATCTATTCATAATCCGCCTCAAATTAACCCCACTGGATTATTACCTCCAGTGATTACTTCAGGCGAGCGGATCATGAAGAAAAGTGTACTGATAGCAACATTGTTGCTGGGTTTTGCGGGGACTTCATTTGCGCAAAGCGTTACCGTGGATGTACCAAGCGGTTATAAAGTGGTGGTCGTGCCCTCTTCCGTCAGCGTTCCGCAGGCGGTCAACGTGACGACCGCGCCACAAACAGTGTATGTTGCTCCAACACCCGCCCCGGCACCTGTCTATCGCGCACATCCCTATGCGCGACATGTTGCCAGCGTAGGTGAAGGGATGGTTATCGAACATCAGATTGACGACCATCACTGAGTTTCGTCAGGCCCGGGCAACCGGGCTTTAGCCTTCCCGGGAATTCCCTACCCGTTTATCTTTCAGAAAGATAACCATCAATATCAGCCACAGTACGCCGCTTGCCAGATTAAACAGGCTGAATAAGCCGTTTCCTCCCAGCAGATAAGCATGTTTGCTCAACTCAATACCGACGGTAAAAATCAGCATCTGCAACATGCCCATAGCGGCAGAAACCGTCCCCTTACTCATTTCACTGGCAAACAACGTCAGGCGGACCAGCCCTGCATTCGCCACGCCAATGCCAAACGCATAGATACTCAAACCCGCCGTCATCCACAAATACGCATGGGATGACACTACCGTGGCCGCCGCGGCAATCACCAGTCCGACGGCGATAGGCCAGCCACCCATGATAATCAGCGAACGCACGGTCTTGCGCGAAGTCAGACGCGCCAGCACCAGATTACCGGCAATCAGCGCCCCAAAAATCGGCACCTGCAGCAGGCCATATTCGTAACTGCTGAGGTGTTCACCGCTGATGATAATAATCGGCGACTGGGCAATCCACGCCAGTAACGGCAGGCTGACAAAACCTAATGCCAGCGCGCCGGCAACAAAACGCCCATTTTTTAGCACCAGCTTATAATCTTTACCCAGATCTTTAATGGACAGCTTTTCACCAAGCCGGGTCGCCGTTTCCGGCATCGCGCGTTGCAGGCCAAAGAAGGAGATAGCTGCGAGAGCAGCAAACAGGATAAACATCCCTTCCCACGGCAGAACATGTACCCAGGCCGCGCCAACTAGCGGTCCCAGCAGCGGCGCAATCAGCGCCACGTTTGCCATCAGCGCGGTAATTTTTATACACACCGCTTCCTCAAAGGATTCCTGAATTGCGGCGTAACCCACCGCGCCAATAAAGCACAGGCTTATCCCCTGCAAGAAACGCAGAAAGGTAAATTGCTCAATATTCTGTGCCAGCAGAGTCGCAAGGCAGGTCACAATGAACCAGAGTACGCCGGTTAACATCACCGGGCGACGACCAATACGATCCGACAGTGGCCCTAACAGCCACTGTAAAAACATGCCACCCGCCAGATAGGCAGTCATGGAAGTGGGTACCCAGTCTAATCCGGCCTGATATTGCTCCACCACCGCCAACATTCCGGGCTGGATCATATCGTTACCGATATAAGTAGAGAATTCGTAAAGCACCAGACAGAGAGGGAAAAGTAATGCCTGACGCCCCAACCGGGCGCCTGAAGATAAACGGTTTTGCATGCAGTCTCTTAGCAAATGAAAAAACGCGCAAAGTGTAATAAATGCGCCGTACCGGTGATAGTGAATTATGTGATTTGAAAGCAAAATGCGCACATTTTTACATTCATTTGCTCAAGAACATTTTGCTTTAAGGTTAATTTAAGTTGAGGCCGCTATCATGCTCAATAAGTCCCATTAATTGTCTTAAAAATAGTCATTTAGCAGACAAATAAGACAAGACCGCTTTTTATCCTGTAACAGCAATTTTATGCTCTCCCCCTATGGGCCTTTTAACAATTACACTGAGTCTGGACGTTATGCTGGAAAACCTGAACAACTCGCTTTTTTATCTCATCAATGCCACGCCGGACTCTGCGCAATGGGCTATCTCGCTCGCCATATTTATTGCCAAAGATTTAATCAGCATTGTCCCGCTGTTAGCCGTTATTCTCTGGCTTTGGGGACCGCGCGCTCAGGTTACTCTCCAGCGCCAGTTGGTCATAAAAATGGCGATAGCGCTGGCAGTCGGCCTGACTATTTCATGGCTGATGGGGCATCTGTTCCCCCACGATCGTCCGTTCGTTAACCACATTGGGTACAACTTCCTCCACCATGCGGCGGATGACTCTTTCCCGAGCGATCACGGCACGGTTATCTTTACTTTTGCTCTGGCTTTCCTGTTCTGGCATCGTCTGTGGACTGGCGCGCTGCTGATGGTTGTCGCCGTGGCGATTGCATGGTCGCGCGTTTACCTTGGCGTACACTGGCCGCTGGATATGCTGGGCGGATTCCTGGCTGGGCTGATCGGCTGCCTGAGCGCCCAGATGATCTGGCAACGGTTCGGCGCCACCCTATATTTCGGCTTGCAGACCTGCTATCGCACCTGTTTCGCTCTGCCCATCCGTAAAGGCTGGGTGCGTGACTAACCCACGGTAAAAAGAGTAGTATTAGGCGCAATACGAGCACTTATACTACTCTCCAGGGGAACTATGGAAACTCGACGCGACGAGCGTATTGGTCAGTTGCTACAGGCGCTGAAACGCAGCGATAAATTACACCTCAAAGAAGCCGCGACGCTGCTGGGCGTATCTGAGATGACCATTCGTCGCGACCTGAATAATAACAATGCGCCTGTCGTCTTACTCGGGGGCTATATTGTTCTGGAGCCCCGCAGCGCCAACCACTATTTAATCAGCGATCAAAAATCCCGTCTGGTTGATGAAAAGCGCCGTGCCGCACAGCAGGCGGCAAGCCTCGTGCAGGCGCATCAGACCATCTTTTTCGACTGCGGCACGACCACGCCGTGGATTATTGAGGCTATCGACAATGAACTGCCTTTCACCGCAATCTGCTACTCGCTAAATACGTTTCTGGTATTGCAGGAAAAACCGCAGTGTCGCGTCATTCTATGTGGCGGGGAATTTCATGCCAGTAACGCCATCTTCAAACCGCTCGATTTTCAGGAAACACTGAATAATCTGTGTCCGGATATCGCCTTTTATTCCGCGGCAGGCGTGCACATTGAGAAAGGCGCGACCTGCTTTAATCTGGAAGAATTAGCGGTGAAACACTGGGCAATGTCGATGGCGCAGCATCACGTTCTGGTGGTCGACCACAGCAAGTTTGGGAAGGTACGTCCTGCGAGGATGGGGGAATTAAAACGTTTTGATACCATCATCAGTGACAGCCGCCCCGACGATGAGTTTGTGGAATACGCCAAGGCGCAACGCATAAAGCTGTTGTACTAGATGATACTGCCGGACAGCGATGTTAGCGCCATCCGGCAATCGATTAGATTAAGAGAACCAGCCGCCAAACCACTGGTGGAACTTCATCATCACAAAATCCCACATCCGGCTAAAGAAACCACCCTCTTCCACTGCTTCCATCACCATCAACGGACGTTGCTCGATAGATTTACCGTTCAACTGGAAGTCGATAGTCCCCACAACCTGCCCCTTTTTCAGCGGCGCGGTTAACTGTGGCTCGGTTAGCGTAAAGCTGGCTTTCAGGTTCTTAAGCTGACCGCGCGGGATAGTTACCGAACCCGCTTCCCCAGCCCCCAAATTGACTTCGCTCTTATCGCCAAACCAGACGCGCTGAGTCACGAAGGTGGCATCCGGTTTAATCGGCGTAACGGTTTCAAAGAAACGGAAGCCCCAGGTCAGCAGCTTTTCGGACTCATTAAAACGGATACGGTCGGTTTTCGCCCCCAGCACGACGGAGATCAGACGCATATCGCCCTGGGTCGCGGAAGCGACGAGGTTATAACCCGCGCCCGCCGTGGTACCGGTTTTCATTCCGTCCACGTTCAGATTGGTGCTCCACAACAGACGGTTGCGGTTGGGCTGGCGAATTTTATTAAAGGTAAACTCTTTCTCTTTGTGGATAGCGTACTCTTCGGGCACATCGTGGATTAACGCCTTGCCGAGCAACGCCATATCACGCGCGGTACTGAACTGCCCTGCCGCATCCAGGCCATGCACCGTCTGGAACGTGGTATTGGTCAGTCCCAGTTTTTTCGCGTAACCGTTCATCAGACCGATGAAGGACTCCTGACTCCCGGCAACGTAATCAGCGAGTGCAATACAGGCATCATTACCAGACTGAATGATAACGCCTTTGTTCAGATCGGATACCGCAACCTGATCGCCAGGTTTGAGGAACATAACCGACGAACCGCGCAGGGCCGGATTACCGGTCGCCCAGGCATCTTTGCCCACGGTGACCATGTCGTTGAGGTTAATTTTTCCGGCCTTCAGCGCCTGACCGACCACATAGCTGGTCATGATCTTGGTCAGACTGGCAGGATCCAGTTTCTCATCAGCATTACCTTCTGCCAGCACCTTGCCGCTGGCGTAATCCATCAGGATCCATGCACGCGCGTCCACGCTCGGAGGAGCCGTGGGTTGCTCCGCCGCCTGTACGGTCGGTGCCAAAAGGATTAAGAGTGCAGAACCAGCAGCAAAGCTGCGAAGTGAAGAGAAGTATTGCGTCATAAATGCCACCCGAGTATCCATTCTAAAAAACCACGTCATACCACACCGTGTTTACACAAAACTGGTCAGACAATCTCGACCAACCCATTGCAGAAAAAGTCTGATGGATGACGTGTAAAATAAGTGCGGTGAGTAATAACGCACTAACGAGCTTAAAGAAACCGTAAGTTGGTAAAGTTTTTAAAGTTTATGCAATAACGCCGCGCAGCGCTGCCCCTGGCACGATTTTTTTAGACGTTGTTGCGTAAATATTAGGTTTCCCCCACCATGTGAGCTAGTCAGATGGCATCTGCAGCCATAAGCTGCTCAATTAATTTGCGGGGTTACTATGATTACACTGTGGGGTCGCAATAACTCGACCAACGTAAAAAAAGTATTGTGGACGCTCGAAGAACTGGAACTGCCGTATAACCAAATTCTGGCAGGCGGGCAGCATGGCGGTAACCGCGATGCCGACTATCTGGCGATGAACCCGAACGGGTTGGTCCCACTGCTACGCGATGATGAAACAGACGTTGTCCTGTGGGAATCCAATACCATTGTCCGTTATCTGGCGGCGCAGTACGGGCAAAAGCGTTTGTGGGTTGAGGCGCCTGCCGCGCGTGCCGTCGGCGAAAAATGGATGGATTGGGCGAACCAGACGCTGAGTCCTGCGCACCGGGTTATCTTATTTGGTCTGGTCAGAACGCCAGCCGATCAACGCGACATGGCAGCCATTGAGGCAAGTATTCAGGTTTGCGATAACCTGTTTGCTATTCTGGATAACGCGCTGGCGGACCAGCCGTGGTTCTCCGGGGCGGAATTTGGCACGGCGGATATCGCCATTGCGCCATTTGTCTATAACCTGTTCAACGTTGGTTTGACATGGACCCCGCGTCCACACCTGGAACGCTGGTATCAGCAACTGACGGAACGCCCGGCATTTCAAAAAGTGGTGATGATCCCGGTCAGTTAATCAGCTCAGGGACTCACTTTCAATAATTCCCCGTCGGACTCGTCGGTTAACACGTACAAATAGCCGTCTGGTCCGACGCGCACATCGCGGATCCGCTGTCCCCTTTCCTGCAACAGGCGCCCCTCTTCGGTGACCGTATTCCCTTTGACGCTCAGCACGATCACCTCTTTATCTTTCAACGCGCCGATAAACAGCTTCTGCCGCCACTGCGGGAAGGTATCGCTATTGTAAAAAGCCATTCCGCTGACTGCCGGTGACTTTTCCCAGTAAAAGATAGGCTGTTCTGTACCCGCAACAATTTGCCCCTTGGCTTCTGGAATTTTGAGACCACTATAGTTAATCCCCCAGGTTGCGATCGGCCAACCGTAGTTTTTGCCTCTTGCGGGGATATTGATTTCATCGCCTCCACGCGGACCATGCTCATTGAGCCACAGCGCATCGCTCCACGGATTCATTGCCATACCTTGTGGATTACGGATGCCATACGACCAAATTTCTGCCCGCGCCCCCGACTGATTCACAAACGGATTATCCGGCGGCGTTTTGCCCTCGTCGGTCAGACGTACCACCTTGCCCTGCAATTTATTTAGATCCTGGGCGGTTGCACGTTGGTTATTCTCACCCAGGCCGATAAACAGATAGCCATGACCATCAAACACCATGCGCCCGCCAAAATGGTTTCCGGTTGAGAGCTTCGGCTGTTGGCGAAAAACGGTCTGGAACGCTTGCAGGTGTTTGAGATCGTCGCTCAGTCGTCCGTAACCCACCGCCGTGCCGGCTTTACCCTCACTGTCGGCTTCAGCGAAGCTGAGCCACACTCGCCGGGATCGTTCAAAGTCAGGCGCTAACACCACATCCAACAATCCTCCCTGACCATTCGCCCAGACTTTAGGTACGCCGGTCAGCGGGTCGGAAAGTCCCTTATCAGGCTGCCAGAGTCGAAGCTGGCCGCCTTTGAGCGTAATTAACATACCGCGATTATCGGGTAAAAAAGCCAGCGACCACGGGTGATCAAGTTTGGTTTGCAGCACCTCCACCTTTACCGCGGCGGCATAAGAGGAAAATAGCGCAAGTGGGATAGCACAGAGAAAGAGTTGACGCATAACACCTCCTGAATGGCTCTGCATAAAGCGTAGCCAGCAGGGGGAATTATCCCGCTACATTTACATAATCTTAACGAAAAGGGGGAGCGCCCTCCCCCTGATTCAGACGTGTTCCAGCGTTGGATAAGATTGCAAACACTGGATGCTCAGCGTCAGCGTTGTCAGGCAGTTTTCCAGTTTATCTGCGTTAACGGCAATAAAAGTTGGACAATCGTGATGTCCACTCATAAGACAAACAGCGGCGGCGGCTAACGCCCCTTCAGCACGATGAAGGGCATTCCACTCTTCCTGATCAAGATGCATACCGTGAAGCTGTGATTGCTCGTGCAGTTCGCGATTCAGCACAAAAAAATTATCACGCAGACGATCGCTCTCGCTGACTGACATGTAGCCTTTCGCTTTTCTCAACAGCAGATAAGCGGCAAGTTCGATACGGGCGTTTATCAATTTGTTGAGAAGATCGGTTCTCAGTCTGTCAACAACCATACTTTGTTCCTCCTCTTTCCAACCATGGTGCAACTTAATAGTATGGTTGTTTTTTGAACAAATAGATGTCCTACATCAACAAAGCTCAATTGATTAACATAATTTACAATGTTACAACTCCAGGCGATGCGCTTAGCGAAAATGGTCAGTTTCCCGCTAGCATGACATTTTTTGCTATACCTGATGTGATTACTGCCGTAGTGCTGATTATGAGGGGTCTATGTCGAAAGCAAATGATGCAGAGAAAATTCGCACACTATCAAAAATTGATCTCAATCTGCTGACGATTTTCTGTTTGATCTATAGCGTAGGCAGCATCTCCCGAGTCGCTGATATGTTGAATATCTCACCTTCTGCCGTCAGCCAGTCCTTGAGAAAACTGCGCGAAATGATGGGGGATAATCTGTTTGTCCGCAGCGGAAATGCGCTGTTACCGACGGTCTACTCTGATGAGCTTTATGATAATACGATCCCTATTATCGACAAACTGTCGTTGCTGATGCCGCTTTCCACGCCTGCCGCCAAAAAAAGGCTAACGCTCTATACGGAATCTTTTATATCCCCTATCGTCATTCCCGATGTTACCGCGAGAATAATCGATACCGACGCCGATATCAGTCTCCTGCACCTCACCGCCGACCTGAATGAACAGAGCATTATTGAGTTATTGAATATGCGCCAGGCGGATGTCGTTTTTTCAACTTTTTCCGTTGAGTCAGCAAGCCTTTCATGCCAGAAAATATGCGATATGCGCCTGGTACTGGTAGCGTCGCAGAATAATGCTTTATACGGTAGTTCCATTAGCGAAGCACAATTCAGAAACGCGAACCTGGTGGGTTATAATACCAAGAATGAAAAAATCATTTACCATCGCAGTATTGTGGATAAAAAATTCAGATCCGGGGATCGCTGCCTGCTGACCTCATCATTTACGGCGATACTGACGATTGTGTCCAATACCCATTGTATAGGGGTGATCCCGGAAAAGGTGTTTGCAACACATGCTCATCTGTATGGGCTGAAAAAAATAAACACGCCGTTTCCCCTGCCGCAATTTAGTGTGTTTGCTTCATCACGCAAAGACAGCAATACCCATAAGATCCTCTCCCCCATACTCGCCAATTTGCAAACCGCCTCCCTGTTATAAAAACCAGGGAGGCTCAGCGTTAGGGAAATTGCTATACGTGAATTTTAGCTATGCGCCAGATATGGTCGGCATATTCCTGCACCGTTCTGTCCGATGAGAAATACCCCATGTTGGCAATATTGTGCATCGTCCTGGTCGTCCACTCCCGGGGAGTTCGATACAGCTCATCCACCGCATCCTGACAGTTCACATAGCTGCGGTAATCCGCCAACACCTGATAGGTGTCGCCAAAATTGATTAATGAATCCAGCACGTCTCTGTAACGTCCGGGCTCCTGCGGGCTGAACATACCCGTACCGATTTGCGTCAGCGCCTGGTGCAATTCCTCATCATTTTCAAAGATGCGTCGCGGGTCATAGCCATCGCGTCGTAAGGCTTCAACCTGATTAGCCGTATTACCAAAGATGAAGATGTTATCTTCCCCAACGTACTCGCGCATTTCAATATTCGCGCCGTCGAGCGTACCAATGGTCAACGCGCCATTCATACCAAACTTCATATTGCTGGTCCCGGAGGCTTCCGTCCCGGCCAGGGAAATTTGCTCTGACAGATCGGCAGCAGGAATAATTAGCTGTGCGAGACTGACGCTGTAATCCGGGATGAAAACCACCTTTAGTTTGCCGCCTGTTTGCGGGTCATTGTTGACTAACTGCGCCACATCATTAATTAAGCGGATAATTTGCTTCGCCATGTAATAAGACGAGGCGGCTTTTCCGGCAAAAATATTCACCCGTGGAACCCAGTTGGCATCCGGCGCGGCTTTAATCCGGTTATAGCGCGTGATCACATGCAGCACATTCATAAGCTGCCGCTTGTATTCGTGAATACGTTTCACCTGCACATCAAACAGCGCATCAGGATTCACCACCACGCCGTAATGGGCGGCAATATGTTGCGCCAATCGCTGCTTATTTTCATACTTCGCCCGGCGCACCGCCTCATTCACCGTCGGATAATCTATGTATTGCTTTAACTCGCCCAATTGCATTAATTTGGTCCGCCAGCTTTCGCCAATATTCTCATCCAGCACATTGGCAAGCGGAGGATTAGCCAACGCCAGCCAACGCCGCGCCGTGACACCATTGGTTACGTTGGTGAAACGCAGAGGAAAGATACGCGCAAAATCAGCAAACAGAGAGTCGGTCATCAGCTTTGAATGCAACACCGACACGCCATTTACCTTATGACTGACAACCACCGCCAGCCAGGCCATGCGCACCACGCGCCCATTAGATTCATCAATCAGCGATACGCGCTGCAGCAGTTCGCTATCATCGCGATAGCGCTCCTGTAACGTCTTCAGGAAGCGGTCGTTAATCTCAAAAATAATCTGCAAATGACGCGGTAAAAGTCGACTTAGCATTTCTACCGGCCAGGTTTCCAGCGCCTCGCTCATCAACGTATGGTTAGTATAAGAAAAAATCTGACAGGTCACGTCAAACGCGTTATCCCAACTAAACTGGTGATGATCAATCAACAAACGCATCAGCTCTGGGATCGCCAGCACCGGATGCGTATCATTGAGGTGGATAGCGATTTTATCGGCCAGATTATCGTATGTGCGGTGCAACTGATAATGACGGCTCAGGATGTCCTGAATCGTGGCCGAGGCCAGGAAATAGGCCTGGCGTAAACGCAGTTCACGTCCTGCATCGGTCGAATCATCAGGGTACAAAACTCGCGAGATCCTCTCGAAGTGATATTTGTTTTCCACTTCCGTAGCAAAGTCTTCCTGCTGATTCAGTTTGCCCGCATTGACCTCACTATTTACCTGAACGTTCCACAACCGCAATGTATTGGTAGTGTCCGTCGCATAGCCGGGAATAATCTGGTCATGGGCCACCGCCAGAATATCTTCAGTTTCTAGCCAGCGGGTTTTATTCCCTTCTTGTTGCAGTCGCCCGCCAAAGCGCACTTTATAATGCGTATTATGACGTTTGAATTCCCACGGATTACCGTATTCTAACCAATAGTCCAGCGACTCTTTTTGCACGCCATCAACGATATTTTGTTTAAACATACCGTAGTTATAGCGAATGCCGTATCCGCATCCCGGCAGGCCAAGCGTTGCCAGAGAATCAAGGAAACAAGCCGCCAGTCGTCCGAGACCGCCATTTCCAAGTCCGGGATCATTTTCCTCGTCAATTAGCTCTTCCAGTTCCAGCCCCATTGCCTCAAGCGCGCTTCTGACTTCGTCGTAAATACCTAACGAGAGCAACGCATTAGACAGCGTACGGCCAATTAAAAATTCCATCGACAGATAATAAACCTGGCGCGCATCCTGAGAGAATTGTGCTCGATTAGAACGGTGCCAGCGCTCGACCATTCGATCGCGTACCGCATATAACGTCGCATTAAGCCACTCCCGTTTCGTGGCGATGGCGGGATCTTTACCAATAGTAAATAAAAGCTTATTAGCAATATCATCTCTCAGTTTATCAACATCAGAGTCCGCCGCGAGCGGTAGTGGCGAAATATACATATTAACGTTACCTTTCAAATTTTGCAGGATGGGTAATAGACAGGTAAATTATTTAAACTCTGGGTTTGCGAGCGTCAGTTTTTTGCCGAATAATTTCATGACTGGCGATAAACGTTAATTCTGTCATTAATACACGCCAACTTAAGCCTGTAGCCAGTGAGATATAATATAAACTCACACCATTAGCATAAAGAGTTTTAGCCATTTCAAGTTTCGACTGCAAAACAATATCTTTCAAATTTAACCTCATTAATAACGCTCGACGAGATAAAATTTATGCTAATTAATTTCTACAGCCAAGAAGTGACACTTAAAGCCGGAATTAGACTCGCTAAACACCTTCCGCTAACCGATCCACTATTTATAGGTATTGGTCTTTATTCTCCCGGTCTTATGCCGATCAGATATAGATGTACCGTGACGGCATCTGTATAATCCCCCGATTACGAGCAATGTACAGTATAAGAAAATGGCAAAAATTGGTTTTATATCACTAGGTTGTCCGAAAAACCTCGTCGATTCTGAGCGCATCCTGACCGAACTTCGTACCGAAGGCTATGATGTTGTGCCAAGCTACGACGACGCGGATATGGTTATCGTTAACACCTGCGGCTTTATCGACAGCGCGGTTCAGGAGTCCCTGGAAGCAATCGGTGAAGCGTTGAACGAAAACGGCAAGGTGATCGTTACCGGCTGTCTGGGCGCGAAAGTCGATCAGATCCGTGAAGTCCACCCGAAAGTGCTGGAAATCACCGGTCCGCACAGCTATGAACAGGTTCTGGAGCACGTTCACCACTATGTGCCAAAACCAAAGCATAACCCGTTCCAGAGTCTGGTTCCTGAGCAGGGCGTCAAGCTGACTCCGCGCCATTATGCCTATCTGAAAATTTCTGAAGGCTGCAACCACCGCTGCACGTTCTGCATTATTCCCTCAATGCGTGGCGATCTGGTGAGCCGTCCGATCGGCGACGTTCTCAGCGAAGCCAAGCGTCTGGTAGATGCGGGCGTGAAAGAGATACTGGTCATTTCTCAGGATACCTCCGCGTACGGCGTGGATGTGAAGCATCGCACCGGTTTCCATAACGGCGAGCCGGTCAAAACCAGCATGGTTGATTTGTGCGAACAGTTATCAAAACTGGGGATCTGGACGCGTCTGCATTACGTCTATCCCTACCCGCACGTTGATGACGTAATCCCGCTGATGGCGGAAGGTAAAATCCTGCCGTATCTGGACATCCCGCTGCAGCATGCCAGCCCGCGTATTCTCAAGCTGATGAAACGCCCAGGTTCAGTCGACAGACAGCTGGCGCGCATCAAGCAGTGGCGTGAAATCTGTCCTGAACTGACGCTGCGCTCCACCTTCATTGTCGGTTTCCCGGGTGAAACAGAAGAAGACTTCCAGATGCTGCTCGACTTCCTGAAGGAAGCACGCCTGGATCGCGTCGGCTGCTTTAAATACAGCCCGGTTGAAGGCGCTGGCGCCAATGACCTGCCAGACCAAATCCCGGAAGAGGTGAAAGAAGAACGCTGGAACCGCTTTATGCAGTTGCAACAGCAGATCTCTGCTGAACGCTTGCAGGAGAAAGTGGGCCGCGAAATTCTGGTTATCGTTGATGAAGTTGACGAAGAAGGCGCGATTGGTCGCAGTATGGCTGACGCCCCGGAAATCGATGGCGCGGTATACCTGAATGGCGAAACCAGGGTGAAACCTGGCGATATCATTCGCGTGAAGGTCGAAAACGCAGATGAATACGATCTGTGGGGCACCCGCGTTTAAATAGCGTAACCCAACGTAGGCCGAATAAGCGTTACGTCTTATCCGGCCTGCGGTTTATCCTTTTATCTTCGGGTCCAGCGCGTCGCGCAGACCATCGCCCAGTAAGTTAAACGCCAGCACCGTCAGAAATATCGCCACCGCCGGGAAAATTGCCACGTGGGGTGCTATCACCATATCGGCCCGCGCCTCATTGAGCATTGCACCCCACTCCGGGGTCGGCGGCTGCGCGCCCAATCCCAGGAATGACAAGCTCGCGGCAGAGATAATCGACGTGCCAATTCGCATGGTAAAAAAGACCACGATCGATGAGACCGTTCCCGGCAGAATATGGTTAAAGATGATGGTTGCATCGCTGGCACCAATACTGCGGGCAGATTCAATAAAGGTCTGCTGCTTCAGCACTAGCGTATTCCCGCGCACCAGGCGCGCGAAGGCCGGAATGGAAAAAATAGCCACGGCAATAATCACGTTGGCAATACCGCTTCCCAGCACCGCCACCACAGCAATCGCCAGCAAAATCCCCGGAAAGGCGAACAGTACATCGCAGATGCGCATAATCAGTCGATCCCACCAGCCTGCGTAGTATCCCGCCAGCAACCCCAGCACCGTGCCAATCGCCGCGCCAATAAATACGGCAAAGACGCCAGCCGCCAGCGAGATTTGCGCGCCAACCAGCACACGGCTAAAGATATCCCTTCCCAGGGAGTCAACGCCAAACCAGTGCAACATCGACGGTCCGTCATTCAGACGGTCATAATCGAAGTAGTTTTCAGCATCAAATGGCGTCAGCCAGCGGGCAAAAATCGCCACCATAATCAGTACAAGGACAAATAATCCCGCGAACAGCGCCATGCGCTGGCGACGGAAACGACGCCAGAACTCATGCCACGGCGTGCGTATCTGCTCTGGCTTAACAAGAGGCATCGCATTCAAAATCGCCTGTCGGCGCCAGTTAAAAAATCGCATCCTTACTTGTACCTGATAGCCGGATTAATGGCGGCGTAGAGTACATCCACCACTAAGTTAATAAGAATAAACGCCAGAGAAAACAACAGCACCTCGGCCTGTATCACCGGGTAGTCGCGCATTTCGACTGAGTCCACTAACAGTCGTCCAAGCCCTGGCCAGTTAAACACCTTCTCAACCACAATTGAGCCGCCAAGCAAAAAGCCAAACTGTAGTCCCATCATGGTAACCACCGGGATCATCGCGTTCCGCAGACCATGTTTTAACACCACCCAGGTTTCACTCACTCCTTTAGCTCGCGCGGTGCGCATATAGTCTTCACTGAGCACATCAACAAACGAGGCGCGGGTAAAGCGGGCCAATACCGCTGCCACCGCCGCCCCCAGCGTGATTGACGGCAGGATATAGTGCAGCCAGGTGTCAGCGCCCACAGTGGGCAACCAGCCGAGTTCAACGGAAAATATCTGCATAAGCAGCATGCCGAGTGCAAAAGCCGGAAAAGAGATCCCGGTGACCGCCAGCGTCATACTTAACCTGTCCGGCCAGCGATTACGCCATACGGCGGCGATAATCCCCGCCGTCATACCAAATAACACTGCCCACGCCATACTGGCAATTGTCAGCCATAGCGATGGCATAAAACGGCTGGCAATTTCTTCCGCAACCGGGCGACGAGAAACCATCGAGGTTCCAAAATCGCCTTGCAACACGTTGGTCATGTAATGCCAGAACTGAATATGCAGCGGTTGGTCCAGACCTAGTTGCTTACGCACCAGTTCAATCACCTCAGCGTCAGCCTCCGGTCCGGCAATCAGCCGGGCCGGATCACCGGGTAGCATGTGAACAAATAAAAACACCAGCACCGCCACAATTAACAGCGTTGGAATCAACCCCAGCAGGCGCTTGAAAACATAGTTAAGCATCACGCTCCCTTCGCCGGCCCCTGCATTACGGGGCCGAATGCATCGCTTATTTTAAATCCGCATCATCAAAGCTAAATCCGGTATCCGGCATGATCCAAAATCCGGTCAACCTGGTACTGTGCGCCGAAATCAGTTTTTCCACCACCAGCGGGATCCACGGCGACTCTTTCCAGATAATATCCTGCGCATCTTTGTACAGCTTCGCTTTCTGCGCTGGATCGTTGGTTTGCAAAGCCGCAGCGAGATCACTGTCCACCTGCTTATTGCTGTAGAACGCCGTGTTAAACAGGGTTGGCGGCCAGTTTTGTGATGCAAACAGCGGCGACAGCGCCCAGTCCGCTTCCCCTGTAGACGCAGACCAGCCGGTGTAGAACATCCGCACTCCGCTCTCTTTCTGCGCTTTACCTTCAACTTCCGCCGCACGCTGACCAGCGTCCATCGCCGTTACCTGAGCCTTAATGCCCACCTGCGCCAGCTGCTGCTGGGTAAATTGCAACACTTTCTGTGCAGTACTGTGGTTATGCGAAGACCACAGCGTGGTGGTAAAACCATTAGGGTAGCCCGCTTCTTTCAGCAACTCGCGCGCTTTCGCTGGATCATAAGGCCACGGCGTATAGCTTTGCGCATAGGCAATCGATGGCGGGAGAACACCGGTGGCAGGCGTCGCGTACCCGGCAAAAGCGACTTTAACCAGCGCCTGACGGTTGATGGCATAATTCAGTGCCTCACGTACCTTCGGGTTATCGAACGGTTTTTGCGTGACGTTCATGCTGATATAACGTTGCATGATAGACGGACTGGCCACCAGTTCCAGGTTTTTGTTCTTCGCCAGTAGCGCCGCCTGCTCGTAAGGGATCGGGAAGGCAAACTGCGCTTCGCCGGTCTGCAGCATGGCCGCACGCGTGTTGTTGTCGGTCACTGGACGCCAGGTGATCGTATCCAGCTTTGGCAGCCCTTGCTGCCAGTAGCCCGTGAACTTCTTAACCTTCACAAAATCCGTCTGATTCCAGGTATCAAGCTGGTACGGCCCGGTCCCCACTGGGTGGAAACCTATCTCCTTACCGTATTTCTCCAGCGCGGCGGGAGAAATCATCGCCGTTGCCGGATGCGCCAGAATATTGATAAAGGCAGAGAACGGCTGTTTCAGCGTAATCTTCACCGTCGATGGGTCGACAACCTCGGTTTTATCGATATTCTTATACAGATTGTAACGTTTCAGATGGTTTTCCGGATTACTGGCCCGATCGAGGTTAGCTTTGACCGCATCGGCGTTGAAGTCAGTGCCATCCTGAAACTTCACACCCTGACGCAGCTTAAGGGTGTAAGTCAGGCCATCATCAGAAACCGTATAACTCTCCGCCAGCACATTTTTCAGCTTCATCTCTTTATCAAGGCCAAACAGTCCTTGATAAAACGACTTTGCTACCGCCTGCGACAACGTGTCGTTCGCGTCATAGGGGTCGAGCGTGGTGAAGTTAGATCCCACTGCCACCACCACGTCTTTGGCGGCCCAGCCCGGTGCGGCGGCCAGCGCCGAGGCCACTCCCACAGCAACCAGCCATTTTCGAGCAACAATTTTTGTCATGTTATTCTCCTTGAACCCTGTCTGCCTGTTATAAACGCGAAAGAGCATTTTCTTGTTGTGGACGCGCTACATAATGCCCCGGGCCAACTAACTGTAATGACACGGGGGAAATCTCTTCGCCGCGCTTGCGGATATTGCTGGGGATATCATCCGACAACAGCACGCGCTGGGGGCGATGATGTGATGGATCGGCAACGGGTACTGCCGCCATTAGTTTGCGCGTATACGGATGCTGTGGATTTTCAAATACCGCCCGCCGGGTGCCGATCTCGACGATCTGCCCCAGATACATCACCGCCACACGGTGACTGATCCGCTCCACTACCGCCATATCGTGGGAAATAAACAGATATGCGATCCCCATTTCGCGCTGCAGGTCGAGCAACAGGTTGATAATTTGCCCACGAATCGAGACATCCAGAGCCGAGACCGACTCATCGGCAATGATCACCTTGGGATTGAGCGCCAAAGCCCGGGCAATGCAGATACGCTGACGCTGACCGCCGGAAAACTCGTGCGGATAGCGCCAGGCATGCTCAGGGAGCAATCCTACGCGCTCCAGCAGCCAGGCAACCCGTTTTGCAGCCGCATCACCTTGCAGTAATCCATGCACCCGTAACGGCTCTAAAATGGAATATCCCACCGTCTGGCGAGGATCGAGCGATGCATAAGGGTCCTGGAAGATAAACTGAATATCCCGGCGCAGCGGCTGCAGTTTGCTGGCGGCCAGGGTATCAATACGCTGTCCGTTGAAGATGATCTCTCCACGCTGAGACTCAACCAGGCGCAACAACGCCCGCCCGGTGGTGGACTTGCCGCAGCCCGACTCGCCCACCAGAGAGAGCGTTTCTCCTGGCCACAGGTCAAAGCTAACGTTTTCCACCGCGTGCACCTCACGGGTTACCCGGTTAAGAATGCCGCTGCGCAGAGGAAAACGCGTCACCAGATTGCGCACCCGTAGGATAGGCTCGCCTTCAACCACGGTGTCCTGCTCGGTTTGCGGTTCGACATGACTAGGATCGTGTAAAGAAATAAGTGGAAAACGGCGCGGATACTCTTGTCCGCTCATGGAGCCAAGCTGCGGTACGGCTGCCAGCAGCGCTTTAGTATAGGGATTCTGGGGAGCATGAAAGATCTGCTCAACGCTGCCGGTTTCTACCGCCTCACCCTGATACATCACCAGCACACGGTCGGCAATATCCGCCACCACCCCCATATCGTGGGTAATAAAGATCACCCCCATCGACATATCCTGCTGCAACACTTTTATCAGTTGCAGGATCTGCGCCTGAATAGTGACATCCAGCGCGGTGGTCGGCTCATCGGCAATCAGTACCGCAGGGCGGCACGACAGCGCCATAGCGATCATCACGCGCTGGCGCATGCCGCCGGAAAGCTGGTGTGGATAGCGCGATAAAATCGCCTTCGCCTCAGGAATACGGACCTGATCGAGCATCCGTTTAGCTTCCAGCATCGCCTCTTCATGACTGGCCCCCTGGTGTAAGCGGATAGACTCGGCGATCTGCTCACCCACGGTAAACACCGGATTAAGCGATGTCATTGGCTCCTGAAAGATCATCGCGATATCCGCGCCGCGCACGTGGCGCATCTGTGATGCGCTCTGTTCACCCAGCTCTATCACCTGGCGGTTGCGGCGGCGGAGGAGCATTTCATCACAGCTCACCTCGCCGCCAGCCTGTTCAATCAGACGCATCAGCGACAAAGCCGTGACCGACTTTCCTGAACCGGACTCGCCAACTATCGCCAACGTTTCGCCACGCTTGAGGCGAAATGACAGATTGCGCACCGCACTGACACGCTGCTGTTCCTGTTCAAAGGTAATGTTCAGGTTGCTCACTGCCAGTACGTCACTGGCGTCAAGCTCATCGCTGTGTGGCAACGGTATCTCCTTTTTCCCGATAAATACCGGTGGTTGGCTTATCGCCCGCGTATCCCCAGGCACGGTACATGCCTTCACTATTAAACGGTAAGGCGACGTTACCCTCATGATCGATAGCAATTAAGCCACCGCTGCCGCCCAGCGCCGGTAATTTTTCCATCACCACACGCTCGCACGCCTCAGATAAACTCAGGCCGCCATAGTCCATCAACGCCGCAATGTCATAAGCCGCCAGAGCACGAATAAAGACTTCTCCGGTTCCGGTGCAGGAAACCGCCACGTTGGCGTTATTGGCATAACAGCCGGCACCAACCAGTGGACTGTCACCCACCCGGCCCGGCAATTTGTTGGTCATCCCGCCGGTCGATGTCGCCGCCGCCAGATTACCAAACATGTCCAGCGCGACCGCCCCCACGGTACCCATTTTGTTATTTTCATCCAGTGGGGTAGCGTTATGATCCAGCATCGTTTCACCCGTCGTTCGCGCCGCCAGCAATTGAGCGTAGCGTTCTGGCGTCGAGAAAATATCCGCCGAAACGCGCTCCATACCCTGCGCAATAGCAAAATTCTCTGCCCCCTCACCAATCATCATCACATGTGGGCTGTGTTCCATCACCAGGCGTGCCGCGAGAACTGGATTTCGCAGATGGCTTACCCCCGCGACGGCTCCCGCTTGCAGGGTATTACCGTCCATCACGCAGGCGTCCAGCTCATGAGTTTCATCACGGGTATATACTGCGCCAATTCCGGCATTAAACAGCGGGCACTCTTCCAGCAGACGCACGGCCTCGGTCACCACATCCAGTGCGCTACGCCCCTCTTCGAGCATCCGCTGACCGGTTTCGACGATATCGGACAGCGCCTGTATGTAGCGCAACTCCTGCTCCTGACTCAGTTGCGCGCGGGTAATAGCCCCAGCACCACCATGAATTGCAATAACTGCTTTACCCATTTTTTCGTCCATTAAGGTGACTGGTTCCGGGGGTTATAAATATCAGAATTTCGGTGACTTATTGATTCGATTTTTGAATATAGAAAGATGCAGACGTCATGTAAAGGTAAAGGCCTGCAGCTCATAATCGATACCATCAGGTCATACAGATAGAGTAAACAGGAATGAGATCCCCGACGACATTGAATAGCCTATTCAAGCAGATCGGTAATCTCTTTTTTTGCATAAAACACAAATCGTTGTACTGACGGCATAGATTCAGCCCAGTTCGTTTTGGTTAACCCCAGATATTCCGAACATGCAGCTTGCAGCGTACCAGCATGCTCAACGGGCAATTGCGGCATGAGCCACGACGCGGCCTCATCCTTTGCGACAATATCGCCAGTAACGACGCTGTACCAGATACGCGCCAAAGCCAGCATGATATTGCGCTCATCACCCTCTAAATCTGCCGGTTTTTGCCACTGTTCGAGGGTATGTCGAAACGTTTCCAATACATCATTGGCAGGAATGGCGTTGAATAATATATCAGCGGGTTCACCGAATAACGGTACGCTGGCGCGCCGGGCCTGGGTCAGCAAAATGGCAAGATCAGGATCCGCCAGCGCCGGTTCAAATACGCCGGCACCAATATCATCACGCAACCACTCACCAAACTGCATTTCTCTGACGGGAGGGAATCGCCACGGCACGATCTGCGAGAACAGAACAACGGTGACTTCCAGCGCGCGGTAACGTTCTGAGGTCCCGGGCGGCGCTGAAATGGTCAGCAATTCCCGCATTACGGTTTCTCTTAACCGGGCATCCATTGGTTCCCGTATGGTGACCAACAAATCGATGTCGCTTTGAGGTTTTAAACCGCTTTCGACAGCAGAACCATACAGATGAATAGCAACGAGATTCTCCTCGAAAACTTGGCGGATGAGCGCGCTGGCGGCATTCACCTGTCGTCGAATTGCCTCCGGGATAGTAGTAGCCATTTAGCCCCCTGGGGAAAAAGCGGAAATATTAAGTCTATACTGCATTGTTCCTGTGTCGCTATCCTCTGGCATAAAACCTTGATCAGATCTGATTCTAAGCCTGAGGTAGCATACTGTCCTCGGCCATTTTCTGACATAATGGCCGGATTCGATTTTGCCCCGCAGGAGTCTTCTCATGGAATTTACCGCCGGACTGATGCCGCTTGAAACGGCTCTCTCTCAGATGCTGTCGCGTATTACCCCGCTCACCGCCGTCGAAACGCTGCCGCTGGTTCAATGTTTTGGCCGTATCCTGGCCGCCGACGTCGTATCCCCCATTGATGTACCGGGATTCGATAACTCGGCAATGGATGGCTATGCGGTGCGATTAGATGATTTACGCTCGGGTCTGCCGCTTGCGGTAGCAGGCAAAGCCTTTGCCGGACAGCCTTTTCACGGCGAATGGCCCGCGGGGACCTGTATCCGCATCATGACCGGCGCCCCGGTGCCTGCCGGTTGTGAAGCAGTGGTCATGCAGGAACAAACGGAACAAACCGACGACGGTGTGCGTTTTACCGCCGAAGTCCGCAGCGGACAAAATATTCGTCTGCGCGGTGAAGATATTGCGAACGGTGCAGTCGTCTTCCCCACCGGGACCCGCCTGACAACCGCCGAGCTCCCGGTTCTGGCCTCGCTCGGAATTGCTGATGTGCCTGTTGTGCGCAAAGTCCGCGTGGCGTTGTTTTCCACTGGTGATGAACTGCAACTGCCGGGTCAACCGCTGGGCGACGGACAGATTTATGACACCAACCGTCTGGCCGTTCACCTGATGCTGCAACAGTTGGGCTGCGAGGTGATCAACCTGGGGATTATTCGCGACGATCCCAACGCCCTGCGCGCGGCGTTTATTGAAGCCGACAGCCAGGCCGATGTCGTTATCAGCTCCGGTGGCGTTTCTGTCGGTGAAGCGGATTACACCAAAACCATTCTGGAAGAGTTGGGAGAAATTGCCTTCTGGAAGCTGGCCATCAAACCGGGCAAACCGTTTGCCTTTGGCAAACTAAGCAACAGTTGGTTTTGCGGTCTGCCAGGTAACCCGGTGTCAGCAGCCCTCACCTTTTATCAACTGGTGCAACCAATGCTGGCGAAACTCAGCGGCAACACGGGCTGTGGGTTGCCTCCTCGCCAACGCGTGCGCACCGCGTCACGTCTGAAGAAGACGCCAGGACGTCTGGATTTTCAACGTGGCGTATTGCAGCGCACCGCAGAAGGCGAACTGGAAGTCACCACCACCGGACACCAGGGTTCGCATATTTTTAGCTCCTTTAGCCTCGGCAACTGTTTTATCGTGCTGGAACGCGATCGCGGCAACGTTGAAGCCGGAGAGTGGGTTGAAGTCGAGCCGTTTAACGCGCTGTTTGGAGGCCTGTAATGGCGGAACTCAGCGACCAGGAGATGATGCGCTATAACCGGCAAATCATTCTGCGCGGCTTCGATTTTGAAGGCCAGGAAGCGCTCAAGGAGGCGCGGGTACTGGTCGTTGGTCTGGGGGGACTTGGCTGCGCCGCGACCCAATACCTGGCAGGCGCAGGCATCGGGCATTTAACGCTGCTCGACTTTGACACCGTTTCCGTGTCGAACCTCCAGCGCCAGACGCTGCACAGCGATGCAACCGTAGGGCAACCGAAAGTGCTGTCCGCCCGCGACGCGCTGGCGCGGATTAACCCTTATATCGCCATTACGCCAGTGAATGCGCTGCTGGATGATAGCGAAATTCACGCGCTGATCGCCGAACACGATTTGGTGCTGGACTGTACGGATAACGTCAGTATCCGCAATCAGCTTAATGCCGGATGCTTTAGCGCAAAGGTTCCGCTGGTTTCCGGGGCGGCAATCCGCATGGAAGGGCAAATTACCGTCTTTACCTATCAGGAAGGCGAACCTTGCTACCGTTGCCTGAGCCGCCTGTTCGGTGAAAATGCCCTCACCTGCGTGGAAGCTGGCGTAATGGCTCCGCTAATCGGCGTGATCGGCTCATTACAGGCTATGGAAGCCATTAAATTATTGGCAAACTACGGTAAACCCACATCTGGAAAAATCGTCATGTACGACGCCATGACCTGCCAGTTTCGCGAAATGAAGCTGATGCGTAACCCTGGCTGTGAGGTGTGCGGGCAATAACTGTAAGCCCCGGCGGCATTTATTTTCCGGGGCTGTACTAACATACAGTCAATGCGTCAAAGATTTAATATCTTCCTCTGATAGTCCGGTGATTCTCACGATAAGCTCCCGTGGGAGACCATCGGCCAGCATTGAGTGGGCAATGCGCTGCGCTTCCTCACGGCGACCTTCAGCTAAACCTTTTTCATGACCGCGCTCCATGCCTTTCCGTAGCCCCTTTCGCTCCCCTGCCCTACGTATTTTTTCGACAATATTCATTGTACTCTCCTTGTGTTCGGGTACCTGCTGCGCCAGCTTACGCATAAATCGCCCAAAGCGCGGTTTGTGACCATGCTGGATTAGCAGATAATTAAACAGCGCTTTTAGCTGGCTGTCATTAGCACTTCCTGTAACCAGCAGCGTAGCCAGATTGTCCACCAGTCCTAATAAATCGCGCTGGCGAATATGCTTTTGAATCAGTTCCAGCAGTGCGATACGCCGGTGCTGCATAATTTCTTCATCCGGGACCACGGTAATATCCACCAATGGAAATGCCGACAGATAAAGCTGACGCGCCAGGAGCGGATTATCAAACTCATCCAGCCAGCATAAAGAGAAGGGATAAGGCGTATCGACGCCATGATAAAACAACATCGGCACGACTAACGGTAAGCGGGTATGCCCGGCGTCAAGGTGGCTTTGCATTGCCGCTATCGCATAACGCATCAGGCGAAACGCCATATGCACATCAGAACGACTTTGATGTTCAATCACGACATAGATATAACCCTCCCCTTCACTGGTTTTCATCGACCAAAGCACATCTGAATAATATGCGCGTAAGTTTTCTTCAATAAAACTGGTGGGTTGCAGTTCTAACGTCGCCAGATCACAAAGCGCCCGTAGCGTGGGAGGAAGATGAATTTCAATAAAATCACGGGCTGTGGCAGGGTATTTTAAAAATGTTTTAAACAGCGCATCGTGCGGTGTGGCTGTAGGTGTTTTTTTCATGGCGGTCCGTCACCTGATAAACATGATGACGTGAATGTACCCGTCGCGATGACGGGTAGCATGCAGGCTTTACCGGTTTTACGAGGGGGATTCGCAGTTTATTGCTCTTAACTGCAACAGATTCATTTTAACGGAATCACATACGCAAATATGCCGGAGTAATCCGACCTAAAACTAGATCGACGTCCGTCCAAACGCCCCCTGCCAATCCTGCTCAAACTTCACAATCGCCGCATCCACAGCCGGAGAGGTAATAAACTGCTGCGCCACATCCAGCGGCAGCGTGATGGATTCACAGCCTGCCAGCAGGCAATCCAGCGCCTGACGCGGCGTTTTGAAGCTGGCTGCCAGTACTTTGGCGTGCGGCGCATGCATGTTCAGTAAGGTTTGCAGATCGGTAACTGTCTGAATACCATCTCCCCCCTGCGCATCCACGCGGTTTACGTATGGCGCAACATATTCCGCTCCCGCCAGCGCCGCTAACAGCCCTTGAGCAGCACCGTATACCGCGGTACCCAGCGTCGGGATCCCTTCTTCTTTCAGCAGTTTAATCGCCGCCAGACCTTCTGCCGTCACCGGTACTTTGACCACGATATCCGCAATGATTGTCCGCAGTTTACGCGCATCGCTGACCATACCTTCGGCGGTCGTCGCCATCACCTGCGCAAACAGACGGCCTTGTCCCCCCATCGCTTCCTGCAGTTGCGGCAGCAACACTTCCAGCCTCTCTTTACCAGCCGCCACAATACTGGGGTTAGTGGTCACCCCGGCCAACGGAAAAATACGCGCCAGAGCTTTGACAGCGGCAACATCCGACGTATCTAAATAGAGTTCCATAACCTTTCCTCAAACGAATAATTAGCATGAATAAAAGGTAGCACGGCGAAACCTCACGGTTAGTTGACGCACGTCAATATAACTTTCATTCGAAAGTAATTTAATCTTTATACGAAAGAAAAGAGGCCGCTTATGATTTTCAATATCCAGCGCTATTCCACGCATGATGGTCCCGGTATCCGTACCGTGGTGTTCCTTAAGGGATGCTCCCTCGGCTGTCGTTGGTGTCAGAATCCGGAAAGCCGCGCCCGCACACAGGACCTGCTCTACGACGCACGTTTGTGTCTCGACGGTTGCGATCTCTGTGCTCAGGCGGCACCCGCGGTGATTGAGCGGGCGTTGAGCGGTCTGCTTATTTATCGCGAAAAACTGACCGATGACGATTTCGCCGCGCTGACGGACTGCTGTCCAACCCAGGCGCTGACCGTCTGCGGAGAGGTAAAAAGCGTGGATGACATCATGGCGACCGTACTGCGTGATAAACCGTTTTACGATCGTAGCGGTGGCGGGCTCACCCTCTCGGGCGGCGAACCGTTTATGCAGCCAGAACTGGCGGCAGAATTATTCCAAGCCAGCCACGATGCGGGCATTCATACGGCGGTCGAAACCTGTCTGCATGTGCCGTGGAAGTATATCGAGCCGTCATTACCTTATGTCGATCTGTTCCTGGCCGATTTAAAACATGTCGCCGACGCGCCGTTTAAACAGTGGACCGATGGCAGTGCCTCTCGTGTATTAGACAATCTGAAAAAATTGGCCGCTGCGGGTAAAAAAATGATTATCCGCGTACCGCTGATTCAGGGTTTCAACGCTGACGAAGCCGCCATCCAGGCTATTACCGATTTTGCTGCCGACGAGCTTCACGTCGGGGAGATCCATTTTTTGCCCTATCACACCCTGGGCATCAATAAATACCACTTACTCAGTCAACCCTACAACGCACCGGATAAACCGCTTGAGGCGCCAGCTCTGCTCGAATTTGCTCAGCAGTATGCCCGCCATAAAGGTTTAACCGCGACCCTACGAGGATAATCGCCATGACCACTCTGAAACTGGACACACTCAGCGACCGTATCAAAGCGCATAAAACAGCCCTGATCCACATCGTGAAGCCGCCGGTTTGCACCGAGCGCGCCCAGCACTATACCGAGATGTATCAACAACATCTGGATAAGCCAATCCCGGTACGCCGCGCGCTGGCGCTGGCCCATCATCTGGCGGAACGTACCATCTGGATTAAGCATGACGAGATGATCGTTGGCAACCAGGCGAGCGAAGTGCGCGCCGCGCCGATCTTCCCGGAATACACCGTCTCCTGGATTGAAAAAGAGATCGATGACCTCGCCGACAGACCTGGCGCAGGCTTCTCGGTAAGCGAAGAGAATAAACGTGTGTTGCACGAGGTATGTCCGTGGTGGCGTGGTCAGACCGTGCAGGATCGCTGCTACGGGATGTTCACCGATGAGCAGAAAGGTCTGCTGGAAACCGGCATTATCAAAGCCGAAGGCAACATGACCTCCGGCGACGCACACCTGGCGGTAAACTTCCCGCTGCTGCTGGAAAAAGGTCTCGACGGCCTGCGCCACAAAGTCGATGAACGTCGTTCCCGCATCAATCTGACATGTCTGGAAGACCTCCATGGCGATCAGTTCCTGAAAGCGATAGATATCGTGCTGGAGGCCGTCAGCCTGCACATTGAGCGCTTCGCCACGCTGGCACGTAAAATGGCGTCCACAGAAACTCGCGCCAGCCGTCGTGATGAACTGCTGACCATGGCGGAAAACTGCGATGTGATCGCCCATGAGCCGCCAAAAACGTTCTGGCAGGCGCTGCAGTTGTGCTACTTCATCCAGTTGATCCTGCAAATTGAATCGAACGGCCATTCAGTGTCGTTTGGTCGCATGGATCAGTATCTCTATCCTTTCTACCGTCGTGATGTGGAGCTGAATCAGTCGCTGGATCGCGAGCACGCCATTGAGCTGCTGCACAGCTGCTGGCTGAAGCTGCTGGAAGTGAACAAAATCCGCTCCGGTTCCCACTCCAAAGCATCGGCGGGCAGCCCGCTGTATCAGAACGTGACCATTGGCGGACAGAATCTGGTTAACGGTCAAGCGGTGGATGCCGTCAACCCGCTCTCTTACGCCATTCTGGAATCCTGCGGTCGCCTGCGCTCTACTCAGCCTAACCTGAGCGTGCGCTATCACGCGGGGATGAGTAACGATTTCCTTGATGCCTGTGTGCAGGTCATTCGCTGCGGCTTCGGGATGCCAGCCTTTAACAACGATGAAATCGTCATACCTGAATTTATAAAGCTTGGTATTGAACCGCAGGACGCCTATGACTATGCGGCCATTGGTTGCATCGAAACCGCCGTTGGCGGCAAATGGGGCTACCGTTGTACCGGCATGAGCTTTATTAACTTTGCCCGCGTGATGCTGGCGGCGCTGGAAGGCGGACGCGATGCCACCAGCGGCAAAGTCTTCCTGCCGCAGGAAAAAGCGCTCTCGGCTGGCAACTTCAACAATTTCGATGAAGTGATGGACGCCTGGGATACACAGATTCGCTACTACACCCGTAAATCCATTGAAATCGAGTATGTCGTTGACACCATGCTGGAAGAGAACGTACACGATATTCTCTGTTCGGCGCTGGTAGACGACTGTATCGAACGCGCGAAAAGCATTAAGCAAGGCGGCGCGAAGTATGACTGGGTATCAGGTTTGCAGGTGGGTATCGCCAACCTCGGCAACAGCCTGGCGGCTGTGAAGAAACTGGTCTTCGATCAAGGCGCTATCGGCCAGCAGCAATTAGCTGCGGCACTGGCTGATGATTTTGACGGTCTGACCCACGAGCAATTACGTCAACGACTGATCAACGGCGCGCCGAAGTACGGCAACGATGACGATTCCGTTGATACACTGCTGGCCCGCGCTTATCAGACTTATATCGATGAACTGAAACAGTATCATAATCCACGTTATGGTCGCGGTCCGGTTGGCGGCAATTACTACGCCGGGACCTCTTCTATCTCCGCAAACGTGCCGTTTGGCGCGGCAACCATGGCAACGCCGGATGGCCGTAAAGCTCACACCCCGCTGGCTGAAGGCGCAAGTCCGGCTTCCGGGACGGACCATCTCGGCCCGACGGCGGTGATTGGCTCGGTGGGTAAACTGCCGACCGGTTCCATTCTCGGCGGCGTGTTGTTAAACCAGAAGCTGAATCCGGCCACGCTGGAGAATGAATCAGATAAGCAAAAACTGATGATCCTGCTGCGCACCTTCTTTGAAGAGCACAAAGGCTGGCATATTCAGTACAACATTGTGTCCCGTGAAACGCTGCTGGAAGCAAAAAAACACCCGGATCAATACCGTGACCTGGTGGTGCGTGTCGCAGGCTATTCCGCCTTCTTCACCGCCCTGTCTCCGGATGCACAGGACGATATCATCGCCCGTACTGAACACATGTTGTAACTCCCCCGCCCGGTGGCGCTGCGCTTACCGGGCCTACATATTTCCCCATTAGCCGGGTAAGGCGAAGCTGCCACCCGGCCTTTTACTTTCATTCGAAATTAAATTTGTGCTTCAGGTCACATTGTTATTAGAATGTTTCTGGTCGCAGTTATGAGCCAGGAGCAAGTATGACCATCAAAGTTATCGTCACCGATATGGACGGAACTTTTCTCGACGACGCCAAGAAATACGATCGTGCACGTTTTATGGCGCAGTATCAGGAACTGAAAAAACGAGATATTGAATTTGTCGTGGCCAGCGGCAACCAGTATTTCCAGCTGATCTCCTTTTTCCCGGAGCTTAAAGACGAAATATCGTTTGTCGCTGAGAATGGCGCGCTGGTTTATGAGCATGGCAAGCAGCTGTTTCACGGTGAGCTCACCCGTCACGAATCACGCATTGTTATTGGCGAACTCCTCAAAGACAAGCAGCTCAATTTTGTTGCATGTGGTCTGCAAAGTGCCTACGTCAGCGAGAATGCCCCAGAGCCTTTCGTGGCATTGATGTCGAAACACTATCATCGCCTGAAACCGGTGAAAGATTATCAGGACATTGATGATGTGCTGTTTAAGTTTTCTCTGAACTTACCCGACCAACAAATCCCGTTGGTTATCGATCACTTGCATACTGCTCTGGATGGCATAATGAAGCCCGTCACCAGCGGCTTTGGGTTTATCGATTTGATTATTCCGGGCTTACATAAAGCCAACGGTATCAGTCGCCTGCTGAAACGCTGGAACCTGTCTCCGCAAAACGTCGTCGCCATTGGCGATAGCGGCAACGATGCAGAAATGCTGAAAATGGCGCATTACTCTTTCGCCATGGCCAATGCGGCAGAGAGCATTAAAGCGATTGCCCGCTATCAGACCGACGACAATAACCATCAGGGCGCGCTGAACGTGATTCAGGCGGTGCTGGATAACACATCTCCTTTTAACGTCTGATCCTGCTAACCGGGGCGTGCTCCGGTTTTTCACTCTTTATTCATTCCGTGCCCACCATCAAGTTTTTAAACTTGCATTAACTTATTTTTAACTTATATTGCATGTGTAAGTTAAATAAATTTCGAATGAAAGTTAATGCGAGGTGGTTATGGCTTTTACGTTTACCAGCGACACATTGCCCGCCGATCACAAAGCGGCAATCCGTCAGATGAAACAGCAGCTGCGGGCACAGCTTGGGGATGTTCAGTTGATTTTCAATCAGCTGAGCGATGCCATTGCCACTCGCGTGGCGGAAATCAACGCCCTCAAAGCGCAAGGCTCCCCGGTTTGGCCAACGTTGTCCTATGCGGATATCAAAGCGGGACGCGTAAGCGCCGAGCAGCGTGAAGAGATTAAGCGTCGCGGATGCGCGGTCATTAAGGCGCATTTCCCCCGCGAACAGGCGCTGGCATGGGACCAGTCGATGCTCGATTACCTGGATCGCAACCATTTTGATGAGGTCTACAAAGGCCCCGGTGATAACTTTTTTGGCACCCTCAGCGCATCCCGCCCGGAGATCTACCCCATCTACTGGTCCCAGGCGCAGATGCAGGCCCGCCAGAGCGAAGAAATGGCCAATGCGCAGTCATTCCTTAATCGCCTGTGGACGTTTACAAGCGAAGGGAAACAATGGTTTAACCCGGACATCAGCGTCATCTATCCTGACCGCATACGTCGTCGTCCGCCGGGAACAACGTCCAAAGGGCTGGGCGCGCATACGGATTCCGGCGCGCTGGAGCGCTGGCTTCTGCCGGCATATCAGCAGGTCTTTGCTAATGTTTTCAATGGCAAGCTGGAAGATTACGATCCATGGCAGGCGGCGCATCGCACAGAAGTTGAAGAGTACACGGTAGATAACACCACTAAATGTTCAGTATTTCGTACCTTCCAGGGCTGGACGGCACTCTCCGATATGTTGCCAGGTCAGGGATTGTTGCACGTAGTCCCGATTCCTGAAGCGATGGCCTATGTGCTATTACGTCCATTGCTTGACGATGTGCCGGAAGATGAGCTTTGCGGCGTCGCGCCCGGCAGAGTTCTGCCGATTTCAACGCAATGGCATCCGCTGCTGATAGAGGCGTTAACCAGTATTCCGCAACTGGACGCCGGAGACTCCGTCTGGTGGCATTGCGATGTGATCCACTCCGTCGCGCCGGTGGAAAATCAGCAGGGTTGGGGCAATGTAATGTACATCCCTGCCGCGCCGATGTGCGAAAAGAATCTGGCTTATGCCCATAAAGTGAAGGCCGCGCTGGAAAAAGGCGCGTCGCCGGGTGATTTCCCGCGCGAGGATTATGAAATTGACTGGGAAGGACGCTTCACGCTGGAGGATTTGAATATCCACGGTAAGCGTGCGCTGGGTATTGCTTAGCTGTCGTACAGTCCTTCCCGATCCACGGCGGTGCGTCGTTTCCCCTGACGTATCCGCCGTACTGATTCCCGTACGGCCAGCATGCCGTTAAGCAACAACGTCCCCACCGGCGCATCCGGGCGCATCAGCCGCTGCTGGAGCATATATACCGCTTCCGTTCCCAGTTCATCACGGGGAACATGAACTGCTGTTAAGGGTACATCCTGAATTGCCGCCAGATTAAAGCCGTCGATGCTCATGACAGAGACGTCCTGAGGTACGCGCAGGCCGTGTTTTTGCAGGGCACTGATGGTACCCGCCGCCATAAAATCGCCGCCAACTAAAAATGCAGTCGGCAGATCCTTACCCTTCCGCTCGATAAGCCAGACATTTACCAGCTCCTCCGTTTCACGAGCGCTAAAGCTCGGCACCACCAGCAGATCGCGCAGGTCATTAAATTTCAGGTTGTGTGACTGCCACGCGTCGCGGATCCCCGACAGGCGCAGCTCCATAGTGTAGCGGCGAAGACACATTACATTCAGCACCTCCCGGTGCCCCATTTCAAACAGATATTCCGCCGCCCGTTCACCAATGGCGCGATGGTCCGGCGCGACGGCAGGCAGACGCATGTGCCGGTCCCGGCAGTTAATCAACATGCAGGGTTTAGCGACATCCACCGCCAGATCGTGGATATGAGGATCGTCGATACCGAGAAGAATGGCGGCCTGGGTGTCCGGCTCGTTCATTCGCGCCAGAAACAACTGCGCATCGCTGTCGTTCTCTTCCAGCGCGCAGTAGCGCAGGCGGACTTCGTGGGACGCCAGGCCTTTACTCACGCTCTGGATCACGCGGTAGTAAAAGATGTCGGACCGCTCGTCAAACGCCCGCTGCGGGGCAAAAACAACCAGACAGTTAAGCAGCAAACGCCCGGCCGCCATGCCTTCAATCACCCCTAATTCCCGCGCGCATGCCAACACCTTTGCCCGTGCTTTCTCACTGGTGTTGGCCTTCCCCGCCAGCACGCGAGAAACCGTGCTGATTGAGAGCTGAGTACGGGCTGCGATTTCGGTAATTTTTAGCCTTTTGTCCATTTTGTGATCTGGCTCCATTTGCAAAATGAAAAAATTTTCATTGCTCATTTATCAGTAAATAACTGGCATAGGAGCCATCATGCCAAATGACTTAAGTCATTTATGAGAAATTTTGCACAAAAACAACTATTTCCCGCTCATGTTCTCCCTTAAGGTGAACTTGTCACACCACTTCCATACTAGTTGTATATCAACTTTCATATTTTAAATGTATATAAATCAAAGCCATAAAAATTTGTGTGACACCTGAACCTCCGTCCCCTTACCGTCCGTCTTGTGGAGAGTAAAATGAGTCAGGACATCAATAACACCATTGCGACAAGCAAAACCCGTCGCGTCATTAAGAACTTGCGCTGGTACATCCTGGTGCTGTTCTTACTTGGCGTCACCGTTAACTACATCACCCGAAACTCGCTCGGGATCCTCGCCCCGGAACTGAAAGAGAGCCTCGGCATCACCACCGAGCAATACTCCTGGATCGTCGGCGCGTTCCAGATCGCCTACACCATTTTCCAGCCCCTGTGCGGCTGGCTGATTGACGTTATCGGCCTGAAAATTGGCTTTATGGTCTGCGCCGGGATCTGGGCGTTGATGTGTATTTTCCATGCGGGCGCCGGAAGCTGGCTGCACCTGGCGATTCTGCGCTTCTTTATGGGTGCTTCTGAAGCCGCCGCTACCCCGGCGAACGCCAAAACCATTGGCGAATGGTTCCCGAAATCAGAGCGTCCCGTTGCCGCTGGCTGGGCGGGCGTAGGCTTTTCCATCGGCGCGATGCTGGCGCCGCCTATCATCTACTTTGCTCACACCTCGTTCGGCTGGCAGGGCGCGTTTATGTTTACCGGCGTGCTGGCGCTGCTATGGGTGATCCTGTGGTGGGCGTTCTACCACAATCCGGAACAGCACCCGAACCTGGGTAAGGACGAGCTGGCATTTATCAAACAGGATAACGAACCGCCAGCGGTGAAACTGCCCTTCCTGACTGCGCTGAAGACCGTCTCAAAAAACAAACGCTTCTACGGTATCGCCATCCCGGCCTTTATGGCGGAACCGGCCTGGGCGGTGCTGAGCTTCTGGGTGCCGCTGTACCTTGCCAAAGAGCACGGTATGGATTTGAAGCAGATTGCGATGTTTGCCTGGCTGCCGTTCCTCGCCGCCGACCTCGGTAGCGTGGCGAGCGGTTACCTGACGCGTCTGTATACCCGTCTGTTCGGCTGCTCCCGCGTTAACTCTGTGGTAGCAAGCTCCGTGACGGGCGCGTTCCTGATGATCTCTCTGGGCATCGTGGCCATCACCCGCGACCCGTATATCACCATCGTGCTGATCTCCATCGGTGGCTTCGGGCACCAGATCATCTCCTGCATGCTGAGCGCCCTGGTCGTTGAGTCGTTCGACAAAGGCCAGATGGCGACTGTCAACGGCATGCGCGGCTCTGCGGCGTGGATCGCCAGCTTCCTGTTCTCGCTGTTAATCGGCGTAACCGCCGACAAAATCGGCTTTAACCCGCTGTTTATTGCCATGGGCTTCTTTGACCTGATTGGCGCTGTCTTCCTGGTAACATTTATTGCTGAACGTCGCGCTAAACGCGCCTGATAGTGGATGTATTACATATGAAAACCCTGAAAAACTGGATCGTAGATAAGCAGTCAGCAAACCATCTTGAACTGCTGGTCGATAACCAGCACCGTCTGTGTCTGTATGTGCTGGAAGAGAATCTTTTCCGCGTGCTGGTTAAGCGTAAAGGCGAGCTGGCGCTGGACCGCACCTGGAGCATCGCACCGGAAAAAGACGTGCCGTGGGAAGGTCGCCATCGTGACGACATAAGCGGCTTCTCCTGCCCGGCCTGGAACCTGACGCAGCAGGATGGTGCGCTAACCGTGGCAACCGAACGGCTGCGCGTGACCGTCCACCAGCCGCTGTGGCTGGAGTGGCACTACTGCAATGAGGCGGGCGAGTGGCAGCCGCTGGTCAATGACCGCCCCACCAGCGCCTACCTGCTGAATGCACACGGCGACGGCGTGGCGCACTATCTCAGCCGCCGTAAGGATGAGCGTTTCTACGGCCTGGGTGAGAAAGCGGGCGATCTGCAGCGCAACGGTAAACGTTATGAGATGCGCAACCTCGATGCGATGGGCTATAACGCAGCCAGCACTGACCCGCTGTACAAGCACATCCCGTTCACTATCGCCCATCGCCATGATGTGAGCTACGGCCTGTTCTACGACAACCTGAGCAGTTGCTGGCTGGATTTGGGTAACGAAATCGATAACTACCACACCGCCTATCGCCGCTGGCAGGCGGAAGCGGGTGATATTGATTACTACATCTTTACCGGCAAGCGAGTGCTGGACGTCACCAAAGCCTTTGTCCGTCTGACCGGCAAAACGTTGTTCGGACCAAAATGGAGCCTGGGCTACAGTGGCTCGACCATGCACTACACCGACGCACCGGACGCGCAGAACCAACTGATGAACTTCATCCGCCTGTGCGCAGAACACGCTATTCCATGCGACTCGTTCCAGCTCTCTTCCGGTTACACCTCGATCAACGGCAAGCGTTACGTCTTTAACTGGAACTACGACAAAGTGCCGCAACCGAAGGTGATGAGCCAGGCGTTCCACGACGCGGGGCTGAAACTGGCGGCCAATATCAAACCGTGCCTGTTGCAGGATCACCCGCGTTATAACGAAGTAGCAGAACGCGGCCTGTTTATTCGCGATTCCGAAAGCAATACACCAGAACGTTCCAGCTTCTGGGATGACGAAGGCTCTAACCTCGACTTTACCAACCCGCAGACTATCCAGTGGTGGCAGGAAGGCGTCACCACGCAGTTGCTGGAGATGGGGATCGACTCTACCTGGAACGACAACAACGAGTTTGAAGTGTGGGACGGCGAAGCGCGCTGCCATGGCTTCGGCCAGGAAATCGCTATCAAGCATATTCGCCCGGTGATGCCGCTGCTGATGATGCGCGCCTCGCTGGAAGCGCAGCAGCGTTTCGCCCCGGAGAAGCGCCCATATCTCATCTCCCGTTCCGGCTGCGCCGGGATGCAGCGCTACGTGCAGACCTGGAGCGGCGATAACCGCACAAGTTGGGACACCCTGCGCTTCAACACCCGCATGGGGCTGGGGATGAGCTTGTCCGGGCTGTTCAACGTCGGTCACGACGTCGGCGGTTTCTCCGGCGACAAACCGGATGCCGAGCTGTTTGTCCGCTGGGTACAAAACGGCGTGATGCATCCGCGCTTTACCATTCACTCATGGAATGATGACCACACGGTGAACGAGCCGTGGATGTATCCGGGCGTGACGCCTGCCATTCGTGGTGCCATTGAACTGCGCTATCGCCTGCTGCCGTATCTTTACACCCTGCTCTGGCAGGCGCATGCCGACGACGAGCCGATGCTGCGCCCGACCTTCCTCGATCACGAGCACGATGCGCAGACCTTTGAAGAGTGCGATGACTTCCTGCTGGGTCGCGACCTACTGGTCGCCAGCGTCGTCGAAGCCGGGCAGCGCGAGCGCCGGGTCTGGCTGCCGGATAACGAAACGGGCTGGTATGATTTTTACACCCACGCGTGGTATGCGGGCGGGCAATCCATCGTCCTCGATGCGCCGCTGGAAAAACTGCCGCTGCTGGTGCGCGCCGGAGCCGGTCTGCCGCTGAGCGAGCGCATCACGCATGTGAGTGCCGAAAAAGATACGGCCCGCGAGCTGAAGCTGTTCCCGGTTAAAGGCGTCGGCACGACCTCCGGGCTGCTCTTTGAAGACGACGGTGAAAGCTGGGGCTATCAGAACGGCAATGCGCTGTGGGTGGAATGGGAAATGGTGTGCGATGGCGCAACCATCAACCTGAAGGTGAACGCGCGCGGGGATTATCGTCCGGCGTGGAAGGCACTGAAGGTGTCATTACCGGCGGGGGAAAAACGTAAGTTGCTGGTGAATGGGGTTGAAGGGGGCGAGTGGCTGGTGTAGTGCTGCCTGATGCCATCACCCTACCCCTCTCCCACAGGGAGAGGGAATAAAGGCTCGACGCCTTTCCCTAAGTATTTCGTACTGCAGGAAGGCGGCAAACCTGTGAATCCCCGGGAGCTTACATTAGTAAGTGACCGGGGTGAACAGGTGAAGCCAACACATCTGCAGCGTGAAAGACGACGGGAAATTAGCCGTCGATACCTTTACTACGCAGGTAATCTTCGTAGTTACCGGTGAAGTCGATCACGCGCTCCGGCGTAATTTCAATCACGCGGGTGGCCAGCGAGCTGACAAACTCACGGTCGTGAGAAACGAAAATCAACGTGCCCTGATACATTTCCAGCGCCATGTTCAACGACTCAATTGATTCCATATCCAGGTGGTTGGTTGGTTCATCCATTACCAGAATATTCGGTTTCTGCATCATTAGCTTACCGAACAGCATGCGCCCTTTTTCACCACCGGAGAGCACTTTTGCAGGCTTCTTGATATCGTCCTGGCTGAACAGCAGACGACCGAGGAAGCTGCGCACAACCTGCTCATCATCGCCTTCTTGTTTCCACTGACTCATCCATTCGAAGACCGTCAGATCGTTTTCGAACTCATATTCATGATCCTGCGCGTAGTAACCGACCTGCGCGTTTTCGGACCACTTCACGGTACCGTTATCCGGCTGCAAATCACCAACCAGCGTTTTCAGCATAGTGGATTTACCCACGCCGTTGGCGCCCAGAATGGCAATCTTCTCACCCACTTCGAGCAGCAGATTGAAGTTTTTAAACAGCGGGCCTTCATCAAAACCTTTGGTAAGCGCTTCCACTTCCAGCGCGTTACGGAACAGTTTCTTATCCTGCTCGAAGCGGATGAACGGGTTCTGACGGCTGGAAGCTTTAACTTCTTCCAGTTTAATTTTATCGATCTGACGGGCACGGGAAGTCGCCTGACGAGATTTCGATGCGTTAGCGCTAAAGCGGCTGACGAAGGATTGCAGGTCGGCAATCTGTGCCTTCTTCTTGGCGTTATCGGCCAGCAGACGTTCACGCGCCTGGGTTGCCGCCGTCATGTATTCGTCGTAGTTACCTGGATACACACGCAGTTCGCCGTAGTCCAGATCCGCCATGTGCGTACAGACCATGTTCAGGAAGTGACGGTCGTGCGAAATGATGATCATGGTGCTGTCACGTTCGTTCAGCGTCTGCTCCAGCCAGCGGATGGTGTCGATATCCAGGTTGTTCGTTGGTTCGTCGAGCAGCAGAATATCCGGGTTTGAGAACAGTGCCTGGGCCAGAAGCACACGCAGCTTCCAGCCGGGTGCGACTTCGCTCATCGGGCCGTAATGTTGTTCTACCGGAATACCCACGCCCAGCAGCAGTTCGCCCGCACGCGCTTCCGCAGAATAGCCGTCCATTTCACCGTACTGAACTTCGAGGTCAGCCACTTTATAGCCGTCTTCTTCGCTCATTTCGGCCAGCGCGTATATACGATCGCGCTCCTGCTTCACTTCCCACAGTTCACCGTGACCCATGATTACGGTGTCAAGCACGGTGAATTCTTCAAAGGCGAACTGATCCTGGCGCAGCTTACCGATGCGCTCATTCGGATCGAGGGAAACGTTACCCAGCGTCGGTTCGAGATCACCGCCAAGAATTTTCATAAAAGTGGATTTACCGCTACCGTTCGCGCCAATCAGGCCGTAACGGTTGCCGCCGCCAAATTTGACGGAAATATTTTCAAACAGCGGCTTACTGCCGAACTGCATGGTGACGTTGCTGGAAACTAACACTGGCGTATCCTGAAAGAGAAAGAAATATGTGACAAACCGCTTATTATGCCATAAGTCTACGATAAGATCGCCCCTTCATGCTGAAGGGCTAAAGTGAAAGCAAAAGGAAAAAAATGTGATTTAGTACACATCCGAATTCCTTGTTGCTCAGATTGCACATATAATGCGTGCCCAACACTACATAAATCTCAACCCACTGGCCTGCCTGGCACTGAATCTCGCATACATGAAGATGAATATGAAATTGACAACGCTTTTCGCGGCGGCACTTGCGGTAGTTGGTTTTTGCAACACTGCCTCAGCCGTCACGTACCCGCTGCCTACCGATGGTAGCCGTTTGATTGGCCAAAACCAGGTCATCACCATTCCTGAAGGCAATACCCAACCGCTGGAGTATTTTGCGGCAGAATATCAGATGGGTCTGTCTAACATGCTGGAAGCCAACCCTGGCGTGGATACTTTCCTGCCGAAGGGCGGCACCGTACTGAACATTCCTCAGCAGTTGATCCTGCCGGATACCGTGCATGAAGGTATTGTTATCAACAGCGCTGAAATGCGTCTGTACTACTACCCGAAAGGCACCAACACCGTTATCGTTCTGCCGATTGGTATCGGTCAGTTAGGCAAAGACACGCCAATCAACTGGACCACCAAAGTAGAACGTAAGAAAGCGGGCCCAACCTGGACGCCAACGGCGAAAATGCATGCGGAATACCGCGCTGCGGGCGAACCGCTGCCAGCCGTGGTTCCGGCAGGCCCGGATAACCCGATGGGTCTGTACGCCCTGTATATCGGTCGTCTGTATGCTATTCACGGCACCAATGCTAACTTCGGCGTTGGCTTACGTGTCAGCCACGGTTGCGTCCGTCTGCGTAATGACGACATCAAATTCCTGTTTGAAAATGTGCCGGTCGGCACTCGCGTACAGTTTATCGATGAGCCGGTGAAAGCCACTACCGAACCAGACGGCAGCCGTTACATCGAGGTACACAACCCACTGTCCACCACTGAAGCACAGTTTGAAGGCGGGGAAATCGTACCGATTACGCTGAACAAGAGCATTACCAGCGTCACCGGTCAGTCTGACGTTGATCAGTCCGTCGTTGATCAGGCGGTACAGAACCGTTCTGGTATGCCGGTTCGTCTGAACTAATCTACAATACATGCCCGATGGCGGCGTTCGCCATCGGGCATAATCCTCACATCACCTGCAGCAAACCATACCCTACCAGTCCCGCCCATATCAGCATCGGCAGCGAATACCAATGAAAACGCCACCAAATCCGTCGGTCGTTTGCCATGCGTAAAGCAATAAGATTTGCCAGCGATCCCGGCAGCAGCCCGAAGCCGCCCACATTAACTGCCCAAGCCAGCAACAGCGTCGGCGGAACGTAGTTCAGCAACAAAATTGTACTGGGCACATTACTGATAAACTGCGACAGGCCAATGGCCGTCAACCAAAGACCCGGCGCAGAGAGCGTGCCAATCTGGTGGGTTATCCCCTGCAATGCCGGTAGCTGCGTCAGCAAATGCACATCAATGAACATCGCCATAAACACCAGCAGCAGCGTCCAGTCCACGCTGAGGATGACGCGACGCGCCAGAACCATGAATCCCGCCGCCACAATCGCCAGGCCCCACAACTCTTGTTTTAACTCCAGCGCCGTCAGAAAGATGATATACAGCGCCAGACAGCTCCACACCAGGCGTGGTTGCCAGTCCGGCGCGCGCGTCCCGGTATGATAGTGCAATGCTTTGTTCGGGAAACTGAACCAGCACAGCACCACCAGCGTCAGCATCATGGCACCCGCGAGCGGCGCCATTTGCCAGGTAAACGCGGTAAATGACAACCCGGAGCGCCCCCACATCAGGATATTTTGCGGATTGCCTATTGGCGTAAGCAACGATCCAGCGTTTACCGCCAGCGCCTCAAAGATAATCAGACGATTTACCGGAATGGCGCACAATTTTTTCAGGGTGATGGTCAGCGGGACAACAATAAACAACGCAACATCGTTGGTCAGAAACGTCGACAGTAGCGCCGCCGCCAGCACCATAAATATCGCCAGTTGGCGTTCAGTGTGAAAGCGGCGGGTCATCTTGCGCCCTAACACATCGAAGTAACCGCTTAATTCAACGCCTTTGGTCAGTAACATCAGGCCGCTAAGGGTAATAATGGTGTGCCAGTCAATCGCTCCAGGCCAGGAGCGGGGCGTAAATGGCGTGAACACGCTCAGTACAACCCCGACGATGATTAACAGCTGGAAAAAACGATCGCGCTGCAAGGCGCGTAGTAAAGGAAAACTCATTCAGAGCCAGATCCTTGCTGTTGCGTAAAACGGCTAAAAGCCTCCAGCGTTTCCTTACTGACATGGTGCTCCATTCCCTCAGCGTCACGGCGGGCAATTTCCGGGCTGATACCTAACATCAACAGGAAATTTTCCACAATCTGATGACGCTCCCGGCTCTCCTGGGCCAGGCGTTCGCCTTCTGCGGTTAAAAACACCCCGCGCCAGGGGATCATTTCAATCAACCCGACTGAAGCAAGGCGCTTCAACATTTTGGCAACCGTCGGCTGGGAAACCCCGAGTCGGGCAGCCATATCCACCTGGCGCGCTTCACCCACCTCAATAATGAGATCGGAAATCAGCTCTACGTAGTCATCAATCAGCTCGCGGCGATGCGCCTCCCGGACCTGACGAAATCCTTCAACGTGTTCTTCGACATTCACCAATTGCGTCACTTTTTTTGTTGTTGGCATACCTGCGCGACGACTCATTCTGCTTCCTCGTTACTGTGACGCGTTAACGGCATCTGATTAGAGAGCGCTCATTGTAAACCAGAGTTGCGTGGGCACAAAAAATTAACGTTTTAGCAATAGCTATATAATATAGCCTGTGCTATATCTGTATATAATAAAGACATCCCTCAAGGACCGATGGGATCGTGAAGTCAGGAGGTTTATATGAATGAATTTAAGAGGTGTATACGCGTGTTTAGCCACTCTCCCTTTAAAGTACGGTTGATGCTGATCTCTATGCTGTGTGACATGATCAACAGCAAACCAGAGCAGGATAAACCTTCAGGAAAATAATGCGGCGTCGCGGTACGCCGCTTCCTTTCCCTGCTGTCATCCGGGGTACAGTAGTGGTTTCGTCCCAATAACCCTTCTTTTTGTCAGTTTTGCCACCTCTCTCGCAAAACAATTTCCTTGTAGTAGTTGACCTTCTCTCATGCACACTCTATCTTTTCGCAGCCCTGCGTATATTGCGGCTCGCGGATGCGGACCCTATCCCTCTTCTCGCTCTCTCAGGCAGGCAATGACCCTTAACGCCAGGGTAAGCACATGGCGTTTTTGCATTAGTGGCGTATGAATTTAACCCTCAAAGATTCAATCATTGCTCGTAGCCGGGCCATTAGTCCGTGGACTGGCCTCTATTTCTTACAGTCTATGTTGATCAACCTGGCGTTGGGCTATCCGCTTAGCTTGCTCTACAGCGTTGCTTTCACCTGTATATTAATGCTGCTGTGGCGCAGCGCCCCGCGCGCGCAGAAAGTGCTGATTGGCATTTGCTCACTTATTGCGGCAATGTACTTTCCGTTTGGTCAGGCTTATGGTTCGCCTAACTTCAATACGTTGCTGGCGCTGCATTCAACCAATATGGAAGAGTCCACCGAGATCCTGACCATCTTCCCCTGGTACAATTATCTGGTTGGGGTATTTATTTTTGCCCTCGGCATTATCGCCGTACGCCGTAAAAAAGAAGCGCAAAAGCGCAGCTGGAATAAATACGACAGCCTGTGTTTGTTATTTAGCGTCGTCGCGTTTTTTGTTACCCCGGTACAAAACCTGGCCTGGGGCGGCGTGTTCAAGCTTAAGGACACCGGTTATCCTGTTTTCCGCTTTGCCAAAGACGTGATCGTCAATAATAACGAAGTGCTCGATGAACAGGAGCGCATGGCGAAGCTGTCGAGTGTGAAAGACAGCTGGACGGTAACCGCCGTGAAGCCAAAGTATCACACCTATGTCGTGGTCATTGGTGAAAGCGCCCGCCGCGATGCATTAGGCGCGTTTGGCGGTCACTGGGACAACACCCCGTTTGCCAGTTCCGTTAACGGCTATCTGTTCGCAGATTACATTGCCGCAAGCGGTTCAACGCAAAAATCGCTTGGCTTAACGCTTAATCGGGTCGTTGATAATAAACCCCAGTTCCAGGATAACTTTGTCACTCTGGCCAACCGCGCGGGATTCCAGACGTGGTGGTTTTCCAATCAGGGGCAGATTGGTGAATACGATACGGCTATCGCCAGTATCGCAAAACGAGCTGATGAAGTGCACTTCCTCAAAAACGGTGATTTCGAAGCGGATAAAAATACCCGTGACGAAGAACTGTTGAAGATGACTGCCCAGGTGCTGGCCACCGAGCGCACTCAGCCGCAGCTCATCGTGCTGCATTTAATGGGTTCACATCCGCAGGCCTGCGACCGTACGCAAGGAAAATACGAGACCTTCGTCCAGTCAAAGGAGACATCTTGCTATCTGTACACCATGACGCAGACGGATGACCTGCTGCGCCAGCTTTACGAGCAATTACGCAACAGCGGTACCAGCTTCTCGATGGTCTATTTCTCCGATCATGGCCTCGCTTTTAAAGAGCGGGGAAAAGAGGTGCAGTACCTGGCGCATGACGACCGTTTCCAGCAGAATTTCCAGGTACCTTTTATGGTGCTGTCGAGCGATGATAAAGCCCATCGGGTGATAAAAGCCCGTCGCTCTGCGAATGATTTTCTTAGCTTTTTCTCTCAATGGACGGGGATCAGCGCGAAGGAAATTACCAACAGCTACCGTTTTATCTCAGAGAAAAAGGCCGGGCCAGTGTATATCACCAACTTCAAACTGCAGAAGGTGGATTACAACCATTTGGGTACCGATATCTTTGAGACCAAATCTCGTTAATATCTAAATTACACGCAAAAAAAATCCGCCTCAAAAGGCGGATTTTTTATATCACCGAAGTGATTAGAAGCGGTAACCCACGCCAGCGATCCAGGTGCCAACGTCAACGCTACGAATACGGCTCTGCTCATAGGAGAAGTCCAGAGCAACGTTTTCGATCGGGTTGAACTGCAGACCAGCACCGTAAGAGAAACCGTAGTCGCTGGTGGTGTGGTTGTCAGCCGGAGATGCTGCGTTCTGGAATTTACCGTAACCAACACCCACTACACCGTAGATGCTTGCCCAGTCGTTCAGACGGTAAGCCGGACCCGCAGTGATGCCGTAGTACTGGGTTTTGTTGTAGTCGCCAGAAGCATCGGTACGGTCTTTTTCAGTGTAAGTGAAGGAACCGATTACACCCAGCGGGTTGTTGTCCTGCTCGTAGCGATACTTCAGGTTGAAACCGTTCATTTTGTTCGCTGCGCCCTGAGCATCACTCTGAGCGTAACCACCAGTAACGGTAGAAGTAGCAGCTACAGCAGTACCTGCGGAGAAAGCCAGAACAGCGGCCAGTGCTGAAAGACATGCAATTTTTTTCATAACCACCTCAAATGTGCTTCAAGTAAATCCTAAGTTTTAAATATAACAAAAATTGATGGGAAACTCTTTGCGATTCGCGGTGTCTAACGGGCTCTTTCATGTAACAAAACATTTCACAAACCAGCTATACCTTTCAATTTACACCACTTTTTTAAGTTAATGAGCCATTATTGCGCGCACAATACGACACATTCATCCAGATAATTCCTAATCACGCAGATTATTAATCCACCAATTTCGTACCATTGTACGGATCTGAAGAATTTTTTTTTCAACCAATACTCAACCAGTTGAGTGTATTTCCATTACACTCGCTGTTTTACTTTTCTATACATTTTGCCATCCGCGTCGCAACGCCGCGCAGATGAAGAGATGTAACCATCATTTGTCAGGAGAAAGGATGCCGGGGTCGTTACGTAAAGCGCCAGTTTGGTTACCTATTTTGGTTTTACTCATTGCTATGTCTTCCATTCAAAGCGGTGCATCACTGGCAAAATCGCTGTTCCCACTCGTCGGTGCACCTGGTGTTACCGCGCTGCGCCTCGCGCTGGGCACACTCATCCTTATCGCCTTCTTTAAACCCTGGCGTTTACGTTTTGCTAAAGAACAGCGCCTGCCGCTGCTGTTTTATGGTCTGTCTCTTGGCGGGATGAACTACCTCTTTTATCTGTCTATTCAGACCGTCCCGCTGGGAATTGCCGTGGCGCTGGAGTTTACCGGCCCGCTCGCAGTGGCGTTGTTTTCATCCCGACGCCCTGTAGATTTTATTTGGGTAGCCCTGGCCGTTCTTGGGCTTTGGTTCCTGTTACCGCTTGGCCAGGACGTTTCTCATGTTGATTTAACCGGCGCAGCGCTGGCGCTGGGAGCTGGCGCCTGTTGGGCTGTTTATATTCTCACCGGCCAGCGTGCCGGCGCAGAACACGGTCCGGCAACCGTAGCGGTGGGTTCATTAATCGCTGCGTTGATTTTTGTTCCCATTGGCGCGATTCAGGCCGGCGATGCCCTGTGGCACTGGTCAATACTGCCGTTGGGCCTGGCCGTGGCCGTACTCTCCACCGCGCTCCCCTACTCATTAGAGATGATCGCACTAACGCGACTGCCAACGCGTACTTTTGGTACGTTGATGAGCATGGAACCCGCGCTGGCTGCGGTTTCGGGAATGATCTTCCTCGGTGAAACGTTAACGCTTATCCAGACGCTGGCCCTGGGGGCTATTATTGCCGCATCAATGGGTTCTACACTCACTATTCGCAAAGAACCGCAAATTAAGCAAGTTGACGTGAATTAACCCCCTTAATATTCTGCATGGTTTGCATAATCATGCAGAATATCCACTTGTTAATCTGCGTGATAATTTTCTAATAAATATCTTGTACCCACCCACATATTTCTTTTAATTTTTTACATTAACATAAAAATAACATTTCGTTGTAATGAAATCATGTATACCTATGATTTTATTAATTATTTTATTTCCATTCATCTCTTCACTATTAAAGCAATAGGTAACACCGGAAAAATAAATCCAAAATTAGCGCTATACTTATTCCCGTTGAAGAGTTGGGACATAAATATCAAGAGGATATGAAAATATGAGTACCGCAAAACTGGTAAAAACAAAAGCATCCGCCCTCGTTTATACTCGCAACGATGTGACAGACAGCGAAAAGAAAGCCACGGTAGAACTGCTGAATCAGCAAGTGATCCAGTTCATCGACCTGTCGTTGATCACTAAACAGGCTCACTGGAACATGCGCGGCGCGAACTTTATTGCTGTCCATGAAATGCTGGATGGCTTCCGTACTGCCCTGACCGATCATCTCGATACCATGGCTGAGCGCGCCGTACAGTTAGGCGGTGTGGCACTGGGTACGACCCAGGTCATTAACAGCAAAACGCCACTGAAAAGCTATCCGCTGGATATCCATAGCGTGCAGGACCACTTAAAAGAACTGGCCGATCGTTATGCAGTGGTCGCCAACAGCGTACGTAAAGCCATTAGCGAAGCAAAAGACGAAGATACAGCGGATATCTTCACCGCTGCGTCACGCGATCTCGACAAATTCCTGTGGTTTATCGAAGCCAACATTGAATAACAGCAGACATAAGAATTACCTATAAAACCCTCGCTCCGGCGGGGGTTTTGCACATTTATGGTGCATAACATTGATCATTCGTCACTCCAAAGTAAATTAATTGTAATAATCACCTCACACAATCGTTAACGAAAGATTGTTTTATCAACAATTTTTACGCTAAATAGTCATACCGTTTGCACCGTGTCAGGTACGCACCAAATGGGTGCCCCAAAATAGTGCAGATTTTCCGCTTTGCCCAACTTATTGTGCAGAGAAAAGAAATACCTTCTTTTTAAAACAATGAGTTGCAAAAGTGGCACGATTTTTTCATTAAGCCATATGTTCTCGCAGGGGATCGCCCCGTGGATATAAAAGGAAATCCTATGAAGTCTGTATTAAAAGTTTCACTGGCTGCACTTACCCTGGCTTTTGCGGTGTCCTCCCATGCCGCAGATAAGAAACTGGTTGTCGCAACTGACACCGCGTTTGTACCGTTCGAATTCAAACAGGGTGACAAATACGTTGGATTTGATGTGGATCTGTGGGCTGCCGTCGCCAAAGAATTGAAGCTGGATTATGAACTGAAACCAATGGATTTCAGCGGCATCATCCCGGCTCTGCAAACCAAAAACGTCGACCTGGCACTGGCGGGTATCACCATCACCGACGAGCGTAAAAAAGCGATCGACTTCTCTGACGGCTACTACAAAAGCGGTCTGTTAGTGATGGTCAAAGCGAATAATAACGACGTTAAAAGCGTGAAAGACCTGGATGGTAAAGTCGTTGCTGTGAAGAGCGGCACAGGTTCCGTTGATTACGCTAAAGCTAATATCAAAACCAAAGACCTGCGTCAGTTCCCGAATATCGATAACGCCTATATGGAACTGGGCACCAACCGCGCAGACGCCGTGCTGCATGACACGCCAAACATTCTTTATTTCATCAAAACCGCGGGTAACGGCCAGTTCAAAGCCGTAGGTGACTCGCTGGAAGCTCAACAATACGGTATCGCCTTCCCGAAAGGCAGCAATGACCTGCGTGAGAAAGTGAACGGCGCGCTGAAAACGCTGAAAGAGAACGGCACATATAACGAGATCTACAAAAAATGGTTCGGTACTGAACCTAAATAATAACTGGCAGTGATGCCCGGTGGCGCGATGCATACCGGGCCTTTCCCAGTATTTTTGAGACCTGTAAACCGGATAAGCACAGCACATCTGGCAAAACGGGCATTTGAATCTTTACACCACGGTAACAGGAACGACATATGCAGTTTGACTGGAGTGCCATCTGGCCCGCCATCCCGCTTCTAATTGAAGGCGCCAAAATGACCTTATGGATCTCGATCCTTGGTCTGGCTGGCGGTCTGGTAATCGGGCTTGCAGCAGGGTTTGCACGTACTTTCGGCGGTTGGATAGCCAACCACGTAGCGCTGGTGTTTATCGAAGTCATTCGTGGCACACCAATCGTTGTGCAAGTGATGTTTATCTACTTCGCCCTGCCAATGGCGTTTAACGATTTACGTATTGACCCCTTTAGCGCCGCCGTTGTCACCATCATGATCAACTCCGGTGCCTATATTGCGGAAATCACCCGCGGTGCGGTGCTCTCAATCCATAAAGGATTCAGCGAAGCCGGACTGGCGCTTGGGCTTTCACGCACTGAGACCATCCGTCACGTTATTTTGCCTCTCGCACTTCGTCGTATGCTGCCGCCGCTGGGCAACCAGTGGATCATCAGCATTAAAGATACCTCGCTGTTTATCGTCATTGGCGTCGCTGAACTGACCCGTCAGGGGCAGGAAATCATTGCCGGTAACTTCCGCGCACTGGAAATCTGGAGCGCCGTTGCGGTGTTCTATCTGATCATTACCCTGGTGCTGAGCTTCATTCTGCGTCGTCTGGAAAGAAGGATGAAAATCCTGTGATTGAATTTAAAAACGTTTCTAAGCACTTTGGCCCTACCCAGGTGCTGCACAATATTGATCTGAACATTAAGCAGGGCGAAGTCGTGGTCATCATCGGGCCGTCCGGTTCCGGTAAATCTACTCTGCTGCGCTGCATTAACAAGCTGGAAGAGATAACCTCTGGCGATCTGATCGTCGACGGTCTGAAAGTAAACGATCCCAAGGTCGATGAGCGGTTAATTCGCCAGGAAGCCGGGATGGTATTTCAGCAGTTCTACCTGTTCCCCCACCTGACGGCGCTGGAAAACGTCATGTTTGGACCGCAGCGCGTACGCGGGGCGAATAAAGAACAGGCAGAGAAGTTGGCGAAAGAATTACTGGCGAAGGTCGGCCTGGCCGAGCGTGCGCATCACTACCCTTCTGAACTGTCCGGTGGTCAACAACAGCGTGTGGCTATCGCCCGTGCACTGGCAGTGAAGCCGAAAATGATGCTGTTTGATGAACCAACCTCAGCGCTTGACCCTGAACTGCGCCACGAAGTTCTGAAAGTCATGCAGGATCTGGCGGAAGAAGGGATGACCATGGTGATTGTGACCCACGAGATCGGCTTTGCCGAAAAAGTGGCCTCACGTCTGATTTTCATTGATAAGGGACGTATTGCCGAAGACGGTAATCCGCAAGCCCTGATTGAAAATCCACCCAGCCAGCGTTTACAGGAATTCTTGCAGCACGTTTCCTGATGCGTTGACCTCCCTTCGCCCGAAGGGAGGTTTTCACCAGAATCCTCTCATTTCCATTCTCTTACGCTCTGGCATCTATACTTATCCTTTTGAATTTATTTTCTCATGGGAGGAGTCATGCGCTGGATCCTGTTGGTCTTCTTTTGTCTGCTGAGCATACCGTCTCACGCGGTGACGATACCCGGCGTCACAACCTCGACTTCAGCCGACCCGCAAGCCACCCCCGCAAAAGAGCCTGATGTTGAGCAAAAGAAAGCCGCTTACGCCGCGCTGGCTGACGTACTGGACAATGAAGCATCGCGCCAGGAGTTGATCGGTCAATTGCGCAAAGTCGCGGCAACGCCTCCTCCCGAGCCCGTGCCTGTAATTGTCCCCCCCACGCTAACTGAAGAAAAAACGGTGTTGGAAAACGTGACAGATGTCAGTCGTCACTATAGTGAAGTTCTTTCCGACCGATTTGCCCAGCTTTACCGCAACATCACCGACGCCCCGCATAAAACCTTTAACCCGCAAACCTTCACCAATGCCCTGACCCATTTTTTAATGCTGGCAGCGTCAGTGTTTGGGTTTTACTGGCTGATCCGCCTGTGCGCGCTGCCGCTGTATCGCAAAATGGGGCAATGGGCGCGACGGAAAAACCGCGAACGCAGCAACTGGCTACAGCTTCCGGCAATGATCGTCGGCGCATTTATTATCGATTTATTACTGCTGGCGCTGACGTTGTTTATAGGGCAGATTCTGAGCGATCGAATGAACGCCGGGAGCCGCACCATCGCTTTCCAGCAAAGCCTGTTCCTCAATGCCTTTGCGTTGATTGAGTTCTTCAAGGCGATTTTACGTCTGATATTTTGCCCGACGGTAGCGGAGCTACGCCCGTTTAACATTCAGGATGACGGTGCGCGCTACTGGAATCGCCGTTTGAGTTCATTAAGCAGCCTGATTGGTTACGGACTGATTGTTGCTGTTCCTATTATCTCAAATCAGGTCAACGTGCAGGTCGGTGCGATGGCAAACGTCATCATCATGCTGTGTATCACGCTATGGGCGCTGTATCTTATTTTTAGAAATAAGAAAGAGATCACACAGCATTTGCTCAATCTGGCGGAAAGATCGTTAGCCTTTTTCAGCCTGTTTATTCGCGCCTTCGCGCTGGTATGGCATTGGCTGGCCAGCGCTTACTTCATTGTGCTGTTTTTCTTCTCGCTGTTTGACCCTGGCAACAGTCTGAAATTCATGATGGGCGCAACGTTACGCAGCCTGGTGATTATCGGCATTGCCGCCTTTGTTTCCGGCATGCTTTCGCGTTGGATAGCCAAAACGATTACCCTGTCGCCACATACCCAGCGCAGCTATCCGGAATTACAAAAACGGTTGAATGGCTGGCTGTCGACGGCGTTAAGCGTGGCCCGGATCCTTACGGTGTGCGTCGCGGTGATGCTACTGCTCAATGCCTGGGGATTGTTCGACTTCTGGAACTGGCTGCATTACGGCGCCGGAGAAAAAACGGTGGATATCCTGATTCGTATCGCGCTGATTCTTTTCTTCTCCGCCATTGGCTGGACGATCCTTGCCAGCCTGATTGAAAATCGTCTGGCTTCCGATATTCACGGTCGCCCGTTGCCCAGTGCCCGTACCCGCACGCTGTTAACGCTGTTCCGCAATGCGCTGGCGGTGATTATCAGCACCATCACCATCATGATTGTGCTGTCCGAAATTGGCGTCAATATCGCCCCCTTGCTGGCCGGGGCCGGGGCGCTAGGGCTGGCGATCTCTTTTGGCTCGCAAACGCTGGTAAAAGACATTATCACCGGGATCTTCATTCAGTTCGAAAATGGTATGAACACCGGGGATTTAGTCACTATCGGTCCACTCACCGGTACGGTTGAAAGGATGTCCATTCGTTCTGTGGGGGTGCGTCAGGATACCGGGGCGTACCATATCATTCCCTGGTCATCGATAACCACCTTCGCCAACTTTGTGCGTGGCATTGGCTCGGTCGTCGCCAATTACGATGTCGATCGTCATGAGGATGCGGATAAAGCCAATCAGGCGTTGAAAGACGCTGTCGCTGAGCTGATGGAAAAGGACGATATTCGCGGGCTTATTATCGGCGAGCCGTCGTTTGCCGGGATCGTGGGGTTAACCAATACGGCTTTCACGCTACGGGTCTCATTTACGACCCTGCCGCTGAAACAGTGGACCGTACGTTTCGCGCTCGACAGCCAGGTGAAGAAACATTTCGATCTGGCCAACGTACGCGCCCCGGTACAGACGTATCAGGTCTTGCCTGCACCGGTGAATGGCCCTCCGTCGGCGGCAAGCGATCAACTGCCGCCAGGGGAGCCAACGCTTTAGCGCTTACGCGCCATAAAACGACGACGCTGATCGTTATCCATAAAGGTCCAGGCAATAAAGCGGCTCTGCTTTTGCCCCTGGGCCATCTCTTTTTTAACCACTTTCACCGCGCCCGCATCCGTTAATGCATGATACAGCGGAGGTAAATTCTCACCGCGCGAAACCAGCGTGGTAAACCACATCACCTGCCGACCAAAGGCCTGGCTTTCGGCGATCATTTTCTTGATGAACGCCACTTCGCCGCCTTCACACCACAACTCCTGCTGCTGTCCGCCAAAGTTCAGCGCATCATCTTTGTCCTGACCCAGATTACGACGCTTACGTTCGCTTCCGGCACGCGCAGAGGCCGCAGAATCATGGAATGGCGGGTTACATACAGTAGCTTCATACTGCTCGTTTTTATGAATGATACCGTTGAAGATTGACGCAGCATCTTTTTGTCGGCGCAAACGAATTGCGCGAGTTAACCCCGGATTGGCGTTAACGATCGCCTGAGCGCTGTGAAACGCTTCGCTACCGGTTTCGCTACCGGTGAATCGCCAGCCGTATTCATGCACGCCAATCAGCGGATAAATACAGTTGGCCCCTACTCCCACGTCCAGTACGCTCGCATTTGCCGGAATGGTTCCTGTCGTTTCACCTAACAGGTCGGCCAGATGGTGAATGTAGTCCGCACGACCAGGAACTGGCGGGCACAGAAAACCGTCTGGAATATCCCAGTTTTTCACCGCATAAAAATGCGCCAGCAGTGCTTTATTGAGCGCCTTCACTGCCTGCGGATTGGCGAAGTTAACGCTCTGCTCGCCGCCGGGCGTGAGGATGAGAAATTGCGTCAACTCGGGGGTAACCTGGCATAAAGTCGCAAGATCATAACGGCCATTGTGGCGGTTGCGTGGGTGTAATCCCGGTTTCTGGGGGGACATAGCATTCTCCTTTTAACAGCGGCGTAAGATACCCGCATAACGCCACGCGGTAAACACACTCATCAAGGAAATTTGATTCTTTATGCCTGTTTCACGCCGAATAAATCGTTCAAAAAATAGACGATTCATCATCAATTTTTTGCGGTAAATATCATCCGCAGGCGACCTAAACTTATCAGGCACCACCTGTTGTTTCTCAGAGGATATCACCATGAAGAAATGCCTCACATTACTTGCTGCTACCGTACTAACCGGTATGACGTTCGCGTCCTTTGCCGCACAGCCCAACACCAGCCCAGCAACCGGTCAGCTCCAGGCCTCCGGTACAGTATTCGCTACCGGAGCCTCTAACCTGAGCGATCTCGAAGACAAGCTGGCAGAGAAAGCAAAAGAGCAAGGCGCAAAAGGCTTTGTCGTTAACTCTGCGGGCGGTAAAAACCAGATGTACGGCAGCGCCACTATCTATAAGTAACCCACTTTACTCAGCCCAACTGCATTCGTCCCGAATGCAGTTTCCTGCACGAATGGTCCGAAATCTGATACCGCTGATGCGTGGTCGTTTTTCAGCCATCATATTCGCTATACTTATTCTGTAGACAATGACAGGAGGTACATATGGCATCCGGATGGGCAAATGACGACGCAGTTAACGAGCAGATCAACAATACTATTGAAGATGCTGTTGCCCGCGCCCGCGGTGAATTACCGACCGGGGAAAGTCTGTATGAATGCGAAGAATGCGGTAATCCTATCCCACAGGCCAGACGTGAGGCGGTTCCGGGCGTACGCTTATGCGTCGCCTGCCAGCAGGATAAAGATTCACATAAATTAGCATTTTCAGGATATAATCGCAGAGGTTCGAAAGACAGCCAGCTACGTTGACTCATCTTTACCAAAAGTTTCAGCGCAGACGATTTCCTTTACGAGCACGCTTTTTCGCATGCTGTGTAGCAAAATGTGCCGTTGCCGCTTTCTCTGTAAAGCGCAATGACAAGAACTGTAAATCCCTCTTTCGAATTTATTAATATTCAATAAGTTATTTGTCATTCAATTTTTTTGATTGATGCCGTCAATTCTATTCGATTTTCTCTCGCATAAAAAAACGTGATACTTCTCACATCGACGAAACAACGTCTTCTTACCAGAACACTGACTAACAGAACAAACCTGCGAGAGATTAATCATGAAAAATATCAAATTTGCCGTTGCCGCCATCGCCCTTTCTACCCTGTCATTTGGCGTTTTCGCTGCCGAGCCGGTTTCCTCCACTCAGGCACAAAGCATGAATAAAATTGGTGTAGTTTCTGCAGATGGCGCCACCACGCTGGATGGTCTGGAAGCAAAACTGGCTGAGAAAGCCGCCGCTGCCGGCGCAACGGGTTACAACATCACCTCCGCTGTCGGCAACGACAAAATGAGCGGCACCGCGGTTATCTATAAATAACCGAAAGATTACCTGTACGACCCAATGCTCCAACCCTCATTGACCCTGTTTGTTACCCTTTGTTTGCCCGTCCGCCACTGGACGGGCTTTTTTTTGCCTACTGTTCCAACCGTTGACGAAACTCTCGTAACACGGTGTCGGACATCCCTATTTGCCGCGCCGCTTCGCAAATTGCCTGCCAGCTTCCGGCATCCAGCGGAATACCTTGTTCCAGCCGTTCCTCACGAGTATTCACCTCCCACTCCCCTGGCAACAGGATCGGAGCGTCATCGGCATGCGGGGACGATTTTACCCACTCAGCAAATGCCGCGACCTGGTTATCGCAGTCCGGCGCGCCGAACAGTTCCGGGTTCATAATGATGGTAGTCATGCAGTTAATGATGGCGTCCGCACTGGTCTGCAGGCTCTCCTCATGTGTGGTTTTACCACCAGAAAGCGCGCCGCCCATAATTTCGCACATCGCCGCCAGCGCATAACCCTTGTGTTGAGCGAAGGTCAGCAACGAACCCAGCGGAGAGACCTGCATCACAGCAGGATCGGTGGTCGGCGCTCCCTCGGCATCAATCAGACATCCCGGAGCCACAGGTTCCCCCTTATGCCATGCCACACGGGTTTTGCCAAAGGCGATGGCGCTGGTTGCATAGTCCAGCAACAGCGGGAAGGTATTTTTACGCGGAAAAACGACGCAGAAAGGGTTGGTGCCAAAACGACTATCGCGACCGTGGAACGGTGCGACCATCGGGATACCCACCACATTCACAAAGTGTACTGAGACAAAACCTGCCGCCGCACATTGTTCCGCCCAGTAACCAATGCGTCCGATATGGTGCGAATTGTGTAACGCCACGGCGGCGATACCGTACTGGCGCGCTTTTTCAATCCCAAGCGTCATTGCCTCGTGCGCCGCCACCTGACCAAATGCGCAATCGCCATCAAGCGTAATCACCGCTCCCGCATCTTTTACCACTTTGGCATGACGGTTGATCTGCAGATGTCCCTGCGAGAAGGAGCGAATATAGCTTGGGATCATGCCGATACCGTGGGAGTCGTGCCCGGCGAGGTTAGAGGCAATCAGATGGTCGGCCACCAGTCGCGCTTCCTGCTCGTTACTCCCCATCTGGTGAAAAACGGCCTGAATGAAGGCTTGCAGCGTTGGCACATGGAAGCGATGTCCACTGTTCATTGTTATCTCCTGTTGTGTCGCGTGTTTGTTGTGTTTCTTATTTTTCAACAAACTATGCTGCGCCACGCCAGTCAGGAGGTCAATAAACGTGCAGAAATTTCACGTTGTTGCAAAGAATGAACCGACAGGCCTGGAAATGGCCTGTCGGGGAAACAAGAATTTAGAAGCTTTGCCCGACGCGAGCCAGACCTTCAGCCAGCGAGGAAGATTCGCCGGTTGCGACCAGGCAGCAGGCCATCTGTATTTTCAACGAGGCCGGAACAGGCTCGTTACCGGCCAGACAACGTTCAATCCAGCGCGCGGTAGTTTCCGGATCTTTTGCCACTGGCAGCGGTACCGGCTCGTCGGGCATCTCACTCTGACGCTCCTGCAACACTCGCACACCGGATGAATCGATCAGGCTTATCTGCGGGCAGCGCTGCGGGTTGGCATACACTTCGCCTTCGGTACCGTGCATCAACAAACCGCGACCACCAATGTCGCCAAAGAATTTCGCCACGCGCGATACGTATTCCGGATGCGACACGCTGGAAAGACGCAGCGCGGCATCTTCAGCAAACGGCGTAGCGAGTTTAGCCAGCGTATGCGCGCTGTTACGCACACCCATTCTCCAGCGCATCGCCAGCTGTTTCTCCAGCGGAGGACACAGCGCGCTCACCGGGATAAACACCGGCTCATGACCATCGAGTTTTGCCTGTGCCTGTCCCGCATGCCGCGTTGGCGTAATGCCCATCAGTTCGAAAATGGTTTCTGTCAGCACGCGGGTTGGATCTTCACTGACGCCGTGCACCACTACCGGAAAGCCCAGCTTGTGCAGTAAAATTGCCAGCAACGGAGTCAGATTCGCCTGCTTGCGTGCGCCATTATAGCTGGGAATAACAATAGGCATGGGTTTAGCAACCGGCGGCGTCAGGCGAATGGTATGGTTCTGCATCGCTTCGTAAAAGCCCAGCATCTCCGCTTCACCCTCGCCTTTAATACGTAGCGCAATCAGTACGCCGCCCATCTCAAGCTCCGGTACGTCGCCGTTCAGCATATGGGTATACAATCCGCGAGCAGTATCCTTATCCAGGTCACGCGCGTGATTTTTCCCTCGCCCAATCTCTTTGATGATTTTGCGGTAATCCATCGATAACTCCTTGCTGTTGCTCACATCGTTAACGCCTGCGGCGGCGCGTGGGTTTCGCTTTTTCTTTTGGTTTTACTATAACGTCTGGCACAGCAGGTTGCTCTATCGGAAATATGGGTAACGCATTCAGTAAACGCTTGCCGTAGTTTTTGGTCAATAAACGCTTGTCATAAATAACCACTTCCCCCCAGCAGCCGTGGCTACGGATGAGTCGCCCGACCTGCTGGATTAAATTAAACGATGCGGCCGGTAAACTCTGCACTTCGAAAGGATAACGATTCAGGCTTTTCAGCCATTCACCCTCGGTGATCACTACCGGGCTGTCGATTGGCGGAAAGGCGATTTTATGAATATGCACCTGCGTCAGCAGGTCGCCTTTCAAATCCAGACCTTCGGCAAAAGATTGCAGACCCACCAGCACGCTACGCTCACCGTTTTGTACCCGTTTGCGGTGTAGCTCCACCAGACGATAGCGCGGCTGATCGCCCTGGACCAGCAACAGCAGACGTAGATCGGCGACATGCTCAAGAAAACGCTGCATCGCCCGACCGCTGGCAAACAGCACCAGCATGCCCTGATGCTTTTTGCTTTCCAGCTGTTCGCGGAAATAGGCAGCCATTTCCGCAATATGCTGCTCTTCGTTCTCTATCAACGGTTCGTAGCGCATCTGCGGAATAACAATTTTGCCTTGCTCAACATGATTAAACGGAGAATCCAGCGCGACAAAGCGGTCACCGGCCTTTTCTTTCAGGCCGCTCATCTCCTGTAGACGCGAAAAGCTGTTGAGCGATCGCAGCGTGGCGGAGGTAACGATAATATGTGGTACGCTGCGCCACAGCAGTCTTTCCAGTTGATCGCTCACGCGGATCCCCACGCAGTGGAACCAGACATGGATCTGCCCGTCACGCACTTCACGCGTCGCCCATTTACTCACCGGAGCGCCTGACGACTGCGCCAGCGAGGCCAGCCGCCACAGCTTGCTTTGCGCTTCGAACATACCCAGCGCCCGGTTCATCTGTAAAATAACCCGATGCAGACGCACAATATCGTGGGTGCCGGTTTTTTCGCTGAGATCGTTGAGGAACAGTTCCGCCAGACCGCGCAGCATTTCCGTGAGCTTCGCCAGGCGCTGACAAATCTCCATCACTTCCGCTGGCAATTCCCCCATCGCAAAACGGTGTTCTGCTTCCTGGGTGGCGGGCATATACAGATTAAGAATATTGTTGAGCGATGAAATCAGTTCATACAGTTCTTCGCAGTGGCCGTTCAGACGCTCGGCATTTGCCAACGGCGGCGTGGTTTTGGGGCGAAACTGCTCCAGGCAGGTTGCCACTAACTTACAAAACAGATCCAACTGTAGTCGATACCAGGGGGCGCTGATTTCCGCACTCATCTCCAGCGCATCGCGTGCAACGTCCGGCAAGTGGTGTCCTTCATCAAGCACCAGCAGCAGGTTTTTCGGCTCCGGCAAAACAGCTTCACTTTCCATAGCGGCCATCACCAGCGCATGGTTGGCAACCACCACTTCGGCTTCCTGAATCTCCCGGCGGGCGACAAAAAAAGGACATTCACGATAATAATGACAATTACGATTCAGACAGCTGGCCTTATCGGTGCTCAGGCGTTGCCAGAGTCCGTCATCAATAGCGATATCCGTGTGATCGCGCAGCCCGTCCCATTTATAGGTGTCGAGGTCGCCTTTCAGCCTGGCGCAGCGCTTTTGTTCTTCCTGGTTATTTGGCGTCAGATCGTCGTCGAGAAAAGCCAGCAGATCCTGCTGATTGGGTTCAGTACTGGCAAGCGCCGCTAAGTTACGCGGGCAGACATAGCGCCCACGACCGAACGCGGCGGTAAAACGCAGGTCAGGAATAATTTTGCGCAGTAACGGCAGGTCTTTGCTGTAGATCTGATCCTGCAAAGCGACGTTGGCGGTACTAACCACCAGCGTTTTTTGTTCTTCACGGGCAATGGCGATTCCCGGAATTAAATAGGAGAGGGTTTTCCCCACCCCAGTCGGCGCTTCAATCGCCAGATGCCGCCCTTCTTCCCCGGAGAGCGTTTTCGCGACGTCAGCAATCATCTGCCGCTGCGGTGCCCGGGGGATAAAGTCGGGGATCTGTTCCTGAAGCGCCTTGTACCAGGCGGCGATTTGCGCTTTCAGCGCAGCCGTAAGTGCCATGAGAAAACCTGAAATACTGTATAAACAGCCACTATTGTGGCACATTTCAGGCGCTGGATGTACCTTTTTCCCTCATTCTGGAAAGCGCTTCGCAGCGTTGACTTAAATTGCCGGGAACCCTATACGGCCTACAGTCAGGTACATTGCAGGCCGAATAAACGTGTCGGTTAATAGTATCCCAGCAGCTTCCACCACAGCATACCCACGGCAAAAATGATAATGACATTTGCCGTCACCACACAGAGGTTGATTTTGTAAAAGCGCGGGCGTTCAAAATAACCCTGGGCAAAATAGATAGGGCCAGGTCCACCACCGTATTCCGTATTGCCCCACATCAGATTACTGAAGATACCAAAGCAAATCGCGACCATCATCGGCGGTGCGCCCGCAGCGATCGCCGTTGCCGCAAAAGGGGCATACAGCGCAGCCACGTGGCCGGTGGCGGTCGCAAAGAGGTAATGGACGTAAATATAGAGGATCCCCAGCAAAATAAAGGACTCTATCGCGCCAAATCCCTGAATACCGCTGCCCAGTTTTATCGTCATCCATTTAATAAAGCCCAGATCGGCAAGCCCGGTTGCCAGGCTAATAATGACGCTAAACCAGATCACCGTGTCCCACGCTGCATGGTCATTGAGCAGGCTTTTCCAGCTGACTGCGCCAGAGGCGAAAAGATAAGCAGCCAATCCCAGTCCAACCGAGGTTGCCGATAATCCCGTGATTAAGCTGGTGCCCCAGCCGACCAATGCCAACACGAAGCCAAACGCGACCTTTTTCTCATTACCGCTCATCGCACCGAGTTCACCGAGCGCCTGCTTGCCCATCGCTTTTGCCTCTGGCGTACGTTTAAGCTCAGGATCCAGCAACTTATAGACCAGAAGCGGCATCAAACAGAAACAGACCATCGCAGGAACAACAGCGGAAACAAACCACCCGCCCCAGGTTATCTCGACGCCTAATGAGGATTTAGCCAGACTCGCCACCAGCGGATTTGCCGCCATCCCGGTGAGGAATATCGCCCCGGTAATGGGCGTAAACTGAAAGCACACCATGGTTAAAAAATCACCAATACGCTTGCCGGTTACTCCCGGAGCCGAGCCTAATACGTCATTGATTGAACGAGTGATAGGGAAAATAATCCCTCCAGAACGGGCTGTAACTGACGGCATTGCCGGAGCCATAATCAGATCGGATACCCCCAGCGAGTAGGCGATACCTAGGCTACTGCCGCCAAATAGCGATAACATTTTATACGCAATACGTTTCCCAAGCCCAGAGGTGACAAACCCCAGAGAAAGAACATAGGCGCAGAAGATGAGCCATACTGTAACGGACGCAAACCCTGACAGCGCTTTCGCCTCTGGCAATGTCTTGGTAAAAATCACCACACAAAGCGCAATCAACATTACCGCCCCCGAAGGGAGCGGTTGGGTAAGAATAGCAGCAATGGTCGCGGCAAAAATAGCAAACATATGCCAGGCCTGAGGCGTCAGACCATCAGGTACGGGATAAAACCAAATCATCCCCCCAATCGCCAGCGGTATCAGGAACGCCAGAATGGATTTTCCCGCGACAGAATTCGTTGACATAAAAATATCCTTATTCCGTTAGCCCGAGAACCTTCATTTCTGCGACATATATTTGGCCAGCACCTGATCGACCATCGCGGGAGCCATTCCCAGGTAATTTGCCGGGTCGGTCAGTTTTTCAATCAATTGCGGATCCAGTCTTTCTGCAACGGATGGCATCGCATTCAGCACATCAGCCAATCGTCCACCTTGTTCGTTGACGATACGACAGGCGTCATACACCACGTCATGTGCATCCTGACGACCAATATACGGAGCCAACCCCATCATGACCGCTTCAGCCACAATCAATCCATTAGTCATGCCGAGGTTACGTTTCATCGCCTCTTCATCGACCACCAGCCCCGCCAGCATAAAATTGGCCTGATGCAATGCCCCCGCGCTGAGCACGAAACTTTCTGGGATAGCAATCCATTCGGCATGCCACGGCCCGGTTGCACGCTCCAGATCTTGCACCATCGCATCAAGCATCAACCCTGCCTGTTGGCGAACGCCTTTGGCACAGGCCAGCATCAGCTCGCTGGAAATAGGGTTGCGTTTCTGCGGCATGGTACTGCTGGCGCCACGCCCTTTAACAAACGGCTCATACAGTTCGCCAAACTCATTTGCTGCCAGCAGCATTACGTCGTAGGCAATCTTGCCCAGCGACCCGGTAATCACCGCTAACAGGTTCACCGCTTCGGCAAAACCATCACGCGCGACGTGCCAGGTGGATGTTGGGACATTTAGCCCAAGCTCTTCCATCATCGCTTTTTGTACCGCCAGCCCTTTATCCCCCAGCGATGCCAGCGTACCGGCCGCTCCCGCAAATTCGCCGACCAATACACGAGGACGCGCCTGGGAAAGACGTTCCGCGTGGCGTTCAAACATATCCAGCCAGATGGCCGCTTTGTAGCCGAATGTCACGGGCAAAGCCTGTTGTAAATGGGTTCTCCCGGCCATCGGCGTATCACGGTAGCGGCGTGAAAGATCGGCCAGCGTGGCGCGGAGTTTGTCCATATCGGACTCAATGAGCGCAAAAGCATCACGAATTTGCAGAACCACTGCGGTGTCCATAATGTCCTGAGTGGTGGCCCCCCAGTGCACATAACCGCCGGACTCGCCTGCCTGTTTAGAAATCTGGTGCACCAGCGGTAGGATCGGATAACCCACAATTTCGGTTTCATGGCGCAATAAATCAAAATCGAGCGTGTCAGCATTACATTTTTCTGCAATTTCCTGCGCCGCAGCCTCGGGTATCACACCACAGCGTGCCTGGGCTTTGGCTAATGCCACTTCCACTTCCACGTATTTGCGCACCAGCTCGCGATCGTCAAACACAGCGCGCATCGCCGGTGTGCCGAAAGAGTCCCTGAACAGAACAGAATCAAGTACATTCGAAGCCATAAATCCCCCTGGAAAATCTGATAATGATAAGATGCGTGTTTACGGCAGTTTGTTGGATATTCAAATGCCGCCACAATGTCCAGACATAAACAAATGTCCGTACATTTAAATGTACGGACATT
>NZ_SZXD01000038.1:0-4940 GCF_005281115.1 Citrobacter sp. wls710 | reverse complement strand
CAGTACGCCGCCCGGCGGCATCGTACTCATAGCGCAGCGTCCGGCCACTGAAATCGGTCTCGCTGATAAGCTGGCCTGCGGCATCCAGGGTGTAGGTCCAGCATTCTCCGGCGGCATTGATAACCTGCTTCAGCCGGGTGAGGCCGTCATAAATAAAGCGGTAGCACTGCCCGTCAGGACGCGTCAGTGTTTTCAGCAGGCCAAAGCTACCGTACTCATAGTGCGTGGTTTTTCCTTCACCGTCGGTAAAGCTGGCAACCTGTTTTCCGGAACTGTGATCATATTGTTGTTCCACGCCGTCCGGCAGGGTGAGGTGCGTAACACTCCCGGAGAGGCTGGCGTGTTGGTTACTGTGGCGGTAAGTGGTTTTTTGTTGTAGCGGATCGCTGACGGTCAGCAGGCGTCCAAGCATATCCTGCTCAAGCCGGATTTCTCCCTGCGCCGGATCTGCGATGCAGTTCAGGCGGTGCAGGGGATCGTAACCATAGTGCCAGGTCTCACCGTCCGGCAGTACCTGCCGTAATACTTCGCCGTGGTCACCGTAATGCCAGTGACGCTGCCGACCCTGAGGGTCGGTCATTTCCCGCAGGCCGCCGTGTTCATCGTAGGTGAACTGCCAGATTTTATTACCCGGTCCCTGAAAACGGGTCAGATTACCGTGGGCATCATACTCATAGTGCAGCATGATCCCTCCCGGCAATGACAGCCGGGTGATGTCACCGTAGAGGTTATACTGCCAGGTGGTGGTTCGCCCCAGCGCGTCGGTCTGAGACTGCCGTTTGCTGTGCGCCCATTCAGTTAATGTTTCCCTTCCCAGTGGGTCTGCTTCACGGACGACCAGGCCGTCATCGTTATACTAGTTCTGGGGATCTTTCCTGGTTTTTATTTTATTGACTGATATATACTGAAGGCCCCATCAGTTGTATGTGAGAACATTTAAGATTTAAAAAAATATCATCTCCATTTATTAAAACCTCATTGTTATTAATATCTATCTCTATTTTTGCCAACATATCTGTAGACATGCCGTCTATTTTCAAATATTTAACTCCGCTACAATTTATACCACATCTACATCTATTATAACCTTTAACCCATTTCGGGGGGGGTTATCAGGCAATTCATTAACTAAGTCAAAAGCTATTAATACTGTAGCAGCTTCACGATCTATTTTGATGTCAAAAATATCGATTTCATTAACTTCAATATATTTAGTGAAAACCTTATTAAACAACATACTACCATCAATATCATTCCAGTACACATTGCGCTCCTCAAAATTCATAATGATCAAATGTACCAGGAACTGAACCCGTTCGAGTATTTTCGATTGGTCTTACATTTAAATGAGAACTTTGATTTCCTATTCCACTAGGATAAGAGTGTCCAGCAGAATGATCCTGGATGATAATTTTAGAACCATCCGCTCTGGTAAATTGATATTCTCTTGTCCAATTTACCCAAAATAGTATAAGCGGTTATCAATGCGTTAGTCTTTAATTAAAAATACATCCGCAACTTTTTTGGGCCCTTCATAAATCTCAAATTTATTATATTTTACCATTCTTTCTTGAGGTGCAGTGTCAAATAAGAATTGAACATATCCTTCAGAAATAAATTTCCCGTTTTCCATGATGGGTTTTTCTAATTCAAATACAACGCTCCAAGCGTTGTTTTGCCAAAAGATGTCTTCCTCTAAAAAACGAGAAACTGAATAATATCTGCCTATAGGTGGTGCGCTTTTTCTGCCACCTTCATTTTCTGAAAGCCATTCCACTCTAACTTTGTGCATGATTTATCTCTATAGTAAAATGCTAACATGTATATAGAAACTCTTTAGACCAAGTAAGCTTAGCGTATTCATTTAGATCACTAACTTGAGCATATCTTGCAGGACCGATACCATCTAGATGAGGATCAAAATGCATTCCGTTCGCGATCGAATCAGGAACGGTAACCTGAACAATCCTAAAACTTTCACCTCCATGCCCCATTTTATTCCCCCATGTAATGGCATATTCAAAGGATTCTGCAAACCATTTTCCTTCCATCTGACCATTTATCGACCATGAACCTGTTTTCATTAAATTCGAATATTCATCAAGGCTCATAGAACGATATAATACTTTTAAGCCTAAAGGATCAATCCAGCTTAATGGATTATGAACATATCCGTATGGCCTGATACCGCCAGCAAGTTTTATCGGATCAGGATAGAGAATCTACTCAATCAACAAATCATACTGTAGATTTCGTTCATACATGCCTGAAACCACTACGTCATACAGTGATCTCCCGATAACACTTCTCTACTTAATAATAAAAGCCGAAGAGATGGAGAATTTTCTCCAGCTTTTTATTATTTACCTCACTTTACCAGTAACTATTGCATTTATTTTATTATATAAATAATCACATGCATCACTCTCATTAAGTATTAAGAAATTCAACAATACCCGTTTTTATTCCTCGTTCATAGTAATATACTATCCATCTATTATTTTTCGAAGTCAACACATAGCTTTTCATTAGGTAATCAGCCATCCAATGAATAAATAGATTTGGATATTTTTCCTTTCTCGAGGAGAACCTTCAGTTCATTTTTCTTCACAATAATTATCGCCTTTCAAGAGAGCCATTATTTGGCAGGTCAGTTAATCGGCCATGTGGTCTTTATACGCCCTCGGACTTATCTATAGCTGTGATAATAAATAAATTTCCATTCATTCAATATTTTTCAAAAACATATTAAATGTATCAAGGAGTTTATCAAATGTCGAAAATTCGGTTCTTTTATTCATTTTATAATCTCCTGTATCAGCATCCATGACTTCCGACATGCAACTAAGATCATCCCAGACAGTAAATCTTGCTATATATTTTTCATTTTCAATATCAATCACCATGCTTTCGGATAAGGTGTTCGTATTATGCGAAAAATTATATGAAGCGTTATTAATTAGCCAGTGTTCAAATTTTCTTAACATATATCTAAAATTGCCCCATTGATTTTTTGACCCTTCAACTTTATGTTCGTAGCATCAGGTGTTTCGGGGACTGGTAATCCTTTTCGTTTTGCTAAACGCCCTTCGAGAGAATCTGGACCTACAATTTTTTCCCATCCTTCATTTGTAGGGACAAGCGATTCTCTGGGAACATCGAATTCTACATAGAATGCACCATTTTTAGCTTGCTTGCCAAAAGCATTAATATCAGCGGAATAAGCTACATGCGTTGTTCCTGTAGAACTTTGAACTACTTTACCTGTATCAATCATTTGTTGATATTCATCTGGCCCCATCCATCGCCCAACAGTAACAGACTCAAGCCCTAATGGATCAACATATTTCAGTGGATTAGGTACGTATGCGTAGCTGTTTATTCCACCACGTAGTCCTATCGGGTCAGGATGCGCAATCTATCCGTCTTGCTGATCGTGCCATCAACTTCGTATATAAATCATCAAAGTTGCAATGTCATAGTGCCATCGTCTGTCGTCATACATAGATAAAGTCATTCATAAACTGGGAAGGGATATTTTCTTAACCAGTTTTTAACTTGTTATATTTCAGAGCTGAAAATAAAGTTACATGATACTTTTTATTCGAAAAATCAAAATATTTGTCATTATTTAATCCGCTGCTCATATCTCAGTCTTGCTTCATTTCTCACAAATTCACTAGGATCATTTTCAGCCATTTCCTTTAAAATAGATGTTGGTAATTTTTTATTATAAGTTAATCTAACTCTAATCCCATCATCGGGATCTTTTGATAACAGTAAATAAATATCAAAATCCAATGGATATTTCGATGATATAGCATCCCTAACAATAGGATTTATATCTCTTGACAGGATGTCAATTATTTCTTTTGGTATGGATTTATTTCTTGCAACCCACACTTTCATATCATGATAATTTTCAATAAGATCCATCCAGACATCAAGAGGAGCCTCTTCTGTGGCCGCTCTGTTATACTCATCAGGAATCTCACTATTTCTCAATGAGACAAATTCTGCGCTATTTTTTATCATGGCATTAACTCACTTTATTCCTTTACAACCTTTTTTAGGGATACTTCGCCCCGTATTCCCTTTATGTTTATCAGGCATAAACTGACCATTTTCATCAGCATCTGCAATCCATTCTAGAGTGGTTGATGTTTCTCTATATACTTTGTACGCAGACCCACCGTGCCCGGTAGTGTCTTTAGACCACCACAAACCTGTTCTTCCATCTTTATAATATTTCTCCTTAAAAGGACCACCTTGCAAAATAGCTGTAGTCTTATCGCCATCTATTTGCCAACCAGTTAATCCAAGAGGATCAATCCACATCAGCGGATTTTTGACATATGAGTATGGATTTATCCCGCCACGTAGCCCTATCGGATCCGGCGAAACATACTGCCCCGTCTCTGCATCATAGTACCGGAATCGGTTATAGTGCAATCCGGATTCGTCATCCGCGTACTGCCCCGCAAAGCGCCACGGGCAATGAGGAGCGTTGTCTTCATCATTAGCCGCGCCCGGTCCACCGAAGCGATACTGCTCAGCCTTACCCCAGACGCTCAGCTTCTGCGCCCGGACCACTTCGCCGGTTTCCGTCAGCAGTTCTCTCGGTGTACCCATATGGTCACGGACCACATAGTGTAGTTGCCCGTTTTCATATCTGGCCCCCGGCGTCAGGGCTCCGGGTTCATACAGCCAGTACACGCTGTGTTCCACCGCAGCGGTGCCGTCGGCGTAAACCGGCGTTTCCGCCACCAGCAGGTCGCCGCTCCACTGGTAATCGTAACCCGCGATACCCAGCGTGGTTCTTTCCCGGCGCTTGCTGAGCCGGCGGCCAAAGGCGTCGTAGGTATAGCGCCAGCGTTCACCCTGTGGGGTGATAAGCTGTACCAGTTGGCCCATACCATCCCAGCGGTAGCGCCACCGCT